>SLGK01000278.1 GCA_007123775.1 Anaerolineae bacterium
CGAAGGCGCCGGCCGCAGCGGCGTCCAGAACAGTTCGAAGTGATGGCCATCTACAAAGACGGTCCAGGATACGGCCGTTTCCCTTTCACACAGCAGCCAATATTGGTGACGATGAATGTGGGGCGTCAACCAGTCGCGGGGCAGCCAGCCCTGCTCCCGGTGCAGCAGACGGGGTGGCTCAGCCCGCTCGTCCCACTCCTCCATCAGGACCTCGGCAAAGCCGTGTTGCTCACGTAGCAGCCGCACGTAACTGCCGCGATAGAAGATAAAGTCACTGGCCGGGGGTGCCGTGGCGTCCGGCGCGGCCAGCAGTCTGGTCGTACCCAGGACCAGAAAGTGATTGTCGGGCAGAACGCGGTGCAGCATTCCCAACGGCCGTTTCAGCACCAACCCTTCTAATCCTGTCTCCTCAGCCGCTTCACGCATAACGGCCGTTTCCGGCGACTCCCCCTCCTCCACCGTACCCGCCGGCAGTTGCAGCCCGTTCAGCGGATGGCGAAAGATGAGCAGTTCACGGCCGTTTACCCCCTCCCGCGTCACAAAAGCTGTCACCTTCTCTACAACCTGCACACACCCACCTTAAAGTGTTACGCGGAGATTCACGGAGGACACGCGGAGTTTCACGGAGAAAAGCAAAAAGCAGTTCTCCGCGTACCTCAGCGGTCCTCAGCGTATCTCCGCGTTCCTGATTTTCCGCCAGGCAACCGAAACCTCCTACTCTGGCAGATGCTCCTCGAAGAAGGCGGCGATGATTTTGGGGTTATCTATGGCATATTGGTAGCCGCCGTAGCGATGGCTGGTTTCCACCAGGAGCGGGCCGTGGGCGTTGACGGTGGCGGCGGCCATCTCGGTCACGTCGGCCACGCTGCCCCAGCGGTCCCCCTGCCCCTGGATGTAGAGGATGGGAACGGGGTAAGCGCGGGATACGGCCGTTTTCGGCCAGATCGAATTAAACGCGGGTCCCCCCTCCAGCCGGTAGAACAGTTCCGCCAGCGGCACAACGAGCTGCCCCAGTGGGCCAAACAAATCCGCCCCTAGACGCTGGGCAAATACGGGCGCGCTGGTCGGCTGCACCGCTACCGCTGCCCCAATCTGATCGCTTTTGGTCAGCGTATAGAGCAGCGTGTTGGCCCCCATGGAGAAGCCAACCACGCCGATCCGGTCCGGGTTGATGTCAGTCCGACCTTTCAGGTAAGCCAGCGCGCCCAACAAATCCTTACTCTCCTCCTGGCCAAAGGTGACAGGCGAGGCTGACGCGCTCTGGCCATGATTACGCAGGTCAAAGGTCAGCACGTTGAACCCTTCCTGGTGCAAATGGAAGAGCAGACGCAGCAAATCAACCGGGGTGCTGCCCATCACATTAGAGAGCGCATCTTCGGCCGTATCGCCCAGCCGGTTCCAGGGCCAGCCGTGTACCAAAACGACGGTTGCCCCTTTACGACGCGAGTCGGCCGGGGCGGGCACAAACCAGCCCGACAGCCGCAGCCCATCCTGCGCCGGGAACTGGACCGTCTCGTACAGCAGGCCCAACTCGTCAGGCGTGGCCCATAGCGGCTGGCGCGGCGGGCTAACCAGGCGGCGAGACATCACGAAAGCAATCGTGGTAGCAACGCCCACCACAAATCCTGCCAAAAAGAAAAGCCAACGAATAACACGTCGAAAGATAGTCATGTGAACCTCCTAACGGCCGTTTCTGGCTGGCCAAAAGCATACTCCCGGTAGCCATCAGGCGTGGGGGGATGCGCGCGAATATATGTTTCCTTGGCCAAAAAGCGACGCAGAATCCATTCCGGCAAAAAGCGGGTCAGCGGCGTGCCACCCCCCTGGCTGGAATGGGCCGCACTCGCTGCCTTTTTGATGTCCCAGTAATCGCCATAGTCAATGACGGCATGAATGCGCTGCGGCGGTACACCCAATTTAGTCATGTCAATATCTTTATTGCGCCCCATCCTGGTAGGGTCTTTCCTGCTCAGGCGCAGCATAAAGGTGAAAAATTTCACCCAACGGTTAGAAAAAGCGGTGTAATAGAGCCGCTCTGGTTGATAAGTAGGACCAGCAGCCGGATATTGGGCGGGATCGCCGGCCGCATGAAAGGCCAGTGTCGTGGTCGTACAGCAGGTAATATGGTCGGGGTGAAAATAGTTGCCCATTTCGTCATGGGTCAGCACCACCTGCGGCCGAATCTGGCGCATTAAGGCGACCAGGCGCTCTACCACTTCCTCTTGGGGGGCCTTGATAAAAGCTTCGGGATGCCCATTGGCCGGATCGTTGACATAGCCGGAGTCCCGATAACCAAATGTGTGTAGCCTGACGCCCAAAACAGTAACGGCCGTTTCCAATTCCTGCTGCCGGATCGCGACCAGATCAGCCAGTGTCGCCTCAAAGCCCTCAGCCACAGAACCGGCCACCCCATCCGTCATAACCGCCACATGCACATCCCAACCCTCGCCCACATAGCGAGCCAGCGTGCCCCCCATGCCAAACGATTCATCGTCGGGATGAGCCACCACAGCCAGCAACGTTGGTTTGGGATTGGGATTCATTAACTATTCAACAATGAAGCAGTTCACCCGATAACGGTTACCTACCAGCCATACGCGGGTAGTGCTGCATCATAGGCAGCAGCGGGATGCGTCGAATGGTCTGGAAAGGATGGCGTACGCCCGGCAGCGTGAGCAGTTCGCCGTTAAGCAAGGCGCGGCTTAGCCGATACGCCTCATTGAGCGGGATCAGTTCATCCCGGTCGCCCACGCTGACCAGCACACGGGTCTGGATATTGGCCACCATCTTTTCTGCCAGACCGTTGTCAACCAGCCAGCTTACCAGATCGGCCGCCTGCCGCACCAGGTCACGCCAGTGCCGGCCGCCGTGGGCCTGCACCAGTTGGTCAGCATAGACGGGAACCTTCTCAGCCATTTTGTCGGGATCAAGCTGTTGGCGCATTTGCACGGCCGTATCTTTCGTCCAGTAAAACTTGGTGGCGTGCATAACCAGGCTGCCGACGCGGCGCGGCTGGTTTTGGGCCAGAATAAGGCCCAGATAGCCACCCAGACTGTAGCCAGCTACGTGTACCTGACCTATTTGCAGGTGATCGAGCAGGCCCAGAATGTCCTGCACCATTGGGTCGGGGCGCAATTCGGCCGTTTCGTTCGTGGAACGGCCGTGGCCGCGCAAATCCATCAAGAGTACATAATAATCCTGCGCCAACACCTCGGCAAACGATGGCCACTGGGTCTGAATCGACCCTAGCAAACCGGGCAACAGCAACAACGCCGGCTGCTGCTTCGACCCCATCACCCGGTAATTGATTACTGTACCATCTTCCGCTGTCCAGGTTGACATAATTCACCTCGCTATCTAACAGGATATTTTGTATTTAGTGCGTATTGCGTGTTGCGTAGCCCACCATTCACAATTCATAATTCACAATTCATAATTCATAACGCCACCGCCATCCCCACTGCGTGAGAATTGGTGTGCGAGATACTGATCGCCCATTCAGTCAGGCCCAGTTGCCGGGCCAGCACCTCGGCTTGAGCATGGAGGACCAGCTCAGGCCGGCCGTGTTCGTCACAAATGACCTCAATATCTACCCAACGCACATCACCAATGCCCGTGCCCAACGCTTTGGCCACCGCCTCTTTAACGGCAAAACGGCCGGCCAGCCTGTTCGCACGACCGCCACACTGGGCCTGCTCATGGGGTGTAAAGAAGCGATCATAGAAGCGCTGGCCATACCGCGCCATACTGTTTTCTATGCGATTCACCTCTATTAGATCAACACCCACTCGTAACACGGTTCACTACCTTGTCATTTTGACCGCGGGGAAAAATCTTTCTACCTGCCCCACTACCTGATGCTGTCAGTCGAAAGATTCCTCACGTTCGTTTGGAATGACGATACCAATCAATCTATTGGTGGGCCAGAGATAGAAACCACAAGCTGCTGGCTGCTGAGATACTTTTGGGCGGCAGCCTGCACCCGCTCGGCCGTTATGGATCGTATCATGTCAGGATATTGTTGCAAAAAGTCTAGCCCCAGGTCATACAAAGCCATGTCACAAATCACGTCGGCCAGACCGCTGTTTGTCTC
>SLGK01000255.1 GCA_007123775.1 Anaerolineae bacterium
GGTGAAAGCGGCCGGTATAGTCAGCGTCACTTCAAAGACGGCCGGGGCCAACCCGCTCGCTGGCTTGACGACCGACGGGCCAATCTCGTGGCGCAGCCGGGCGATGTCGTCGTCGATGATCGTGCCAACGCCGACGTCTTTGACCAGGTCGGCGTTGATCGGATCGGACAACTGGACGAAAAACTGTTCGCTGTGGCCCTCGTCAATGACGTCGCCCAGGATGGTGACGCTGATCTCTTGGTAGGTCTGGCCGGGGTCGAAGGTGAGGGTGCCGCTGGTCGCCAGGTAGTCGTCGGGGGCCACGGCCGTATCATCCACCGTCTCATAATTGACTGTCACCGTCTCGTCGCTGGTCCGCGAGAGCGTCACCTCAAAAATCATCTCCTGGCTGCCGCTGTTGCCTTCCAAAATGGAGACATCGTTGATGCTCATGCCGGGCAGGCCGTCGTCGTCAATGATGGTGCCGGTGGCGCGGCCTATCAGAATGGAGGCATTGCTGGCGTTGCTCAAATTGACGTAAAAGACCCGGTCCGGTTGAGGAATGTCGTTGGCGACAACGGAAACCTCTATCGTTTGCTCCGTGACGCCGGGGGCAAAGGTAAGGGTGCCGCTGGTGGCGATGTAGTCGTCGGGGGAGACGGCCGTACCATCTTCGGTCGCATAATCAACGGTCACGGTCTGGTTATGGTCGGGGGAGAGGGTGACGGTGAAAACGGCCGTTGTCAACCCGTTCGTTCCTTCAAGAATGCTCACATCAGCAATGGTCAGTTGATGCTCCGCCTCTACCGCGCCGATGTCACAAACGGCCGTGCCGCTGTTGTCGCCGTCGTAGGGTCGGGCCACATCCCGCTGGTCAGTGGCCGGGCAGTTGGCATTATCGCCCCCCTCAATGGCCGGGCTGCCGGGGCGCAAGGCGTGGGTGGGTGTCGCACCGCCGTAATCGTCCAGGGGCATGAGCAAGGGGTCTTCATTTGGCTGGTCGCCCGGCTGCGTCAGGTTGCAGTGAAAGTCGCTGCTCAGGTTATGCCCCAGCGAGGTGACGCCGTTGGTACACTGCCGCTCCATGTTATGGGCGATAATGCTGTTATAGAGGGTGGCGGTGGCATTGTTGCCCACGGCGACACCGTTCCAACCGGTGCCGGCCGTATTGGTGCGGCTGTTGCCGGTAATGGTGGTATTGCTGATGGTGATGGTCACATCCGCGCCTATAGCGTAGCCGTAAACGCCGGCCCGGTTGTTGCTGGCAACGTTGCCGCTGACCGTACTGTTGAGCAGCGTCAGGTTGCCCTCCCCCTGCACGTAGACGCCGGCCCCGGTGACGCTCTGGTTGTCGGCAATGGTCACGCGCTCCAACCATATTTCTGTGCCAGCCCCCCCGCCAAAGATGCCGCCGCCAGAGCTGGCCACGGTGCTGTTGTTGCGAATGACGCTGTCCCGGATGAACAGGGGACGACCGGTAGAGATACCGCCGCCCAAAGAAGCGGCCGTGCCCATCACCTCATTATCGGCGATCAGGGCGTGGGTAATCGTGATCGCCCCGCCGTTGGGGGGGTAATGGTAGATGCCGCCACCACCTCCCCCGGAGTAGTTGCTGATAATCCGGGTATGGTCAATGGTCAGAAAACCGGCGTTGAAGATGCCGCCCCCAACGCCGGAGCTACCGCTGGCCGTGTTGTCCCGGATTACGACGTGCTGCAGCCGGGCATGGGCGCCGCTGCCGACCACCACGCCGCCGCCGCCGCTGGTGAAAAGGCTGCCGCTTTCGACAGTCTGACCGTTCCGGATAGTCAGATGACGCAGGGTGCTGTCGGAGCTAAGGGTAAAGACACGGCCGTTCTGCCCGGCATCCACAATGGTCGTGGCCGCGTCCGCGCCGATCAGCTTCAGCCGCCGGTTGATGAGAATATTGCTCTCATCATACGTACCGGCGGCAATCTGGATGGTGTCGTCATCGCTGGCCTTGCCAACGGCCGCACCGATGGTGGCGCAGGCGGTGGCCGGGGAGAGGCAGTCGTTGGCGTCGTCGCCGCCGGGGGCCACGTACCAGGTGGCCAGCGGCGCGGCCTGCGCTGGCCGGTCAACCAGCCAACCCAGGGCAACCAGCCCGGCCAGGGCGAATAACATGGGTAAAAGAAGGGTGATGCGGTTGGGTGTGTTCATGTTCTTTTCTCCGGGGAGTGTAGAGTGTAGAGTGTAGAGTGTAGAGATAGAGGCCCATTCTCTACACTCTATCTCTACACTCTATCTCCATACTCTATCTCTAGCTGATATGCCGAGGCTGAGGATGACAAGTAGGATCAGGAGAAAAACGGGCGCGGCAGGTGGGGTGTGTGCAGTGAGGGTGGAAAGGGTAACGGCCGTTGGCGCCTGATCATCCAAAATGAAGGGGGAGAATTCGCTGATACCCGCTACCTGAACCCAGCGAGGATCGCCGCTGCTGCTGTGGTCAACGGTCGTGCCAGCCGACTGCCAGTTGGTGCCGTTCCAGCGGTAGGCGGTCAGCCCGTCTTCGGGGTTGCCATTGGCTTCGCCGGGCAGGTAGTAGAAGGTGACTGTCGCCGATTCGCCAGTTCCCAGAGACGGCCAAAGCGAGATGTCGAAGCAGCGCTGCACGGGGGCGCTGGTGGGGTCGGTGGTGCAATCCTGGTTGCCGCCGATGCTGACGGTAATGTCATAGCCATCATGCGGCGTGGACACATTAACCAGCTCGATGTCAAGGCCAATGTACTTGGTGTCGTTGCCGCTGAGCGAATCTTCACGGATGAAGACGACGCTGGTTTCTGTTTCGAATGGGGAAATGTAGATGGTTTGGGAAAGACGGCCGTTATTGGTCACCGTGCCATCAGCAAAAACACCCCCATCCATGCTGGGATCGGGCAGGATGACCTGGCTGCCTGCCGCTACAATCAGGTTGTTGACATCAATCCGGCCTAGATTGGGGTAGAGGTATTGGCCGCCGCTGCCGTTGAAAACCAGCGTACCGCCGTTGTGGTCAAAATCCCCAAATTCTGTGCTAAGACTACCGCCGACAAAGAGGGAGTAGCCGGTGGGCGGGGCGACGAAGCTAGAAAAGCTGATGGTCAGATCGCCGGTCAGGGTGCGGTCAGCCGCGCCCAGGGTGAGGGTGGCAGGGTCGAAACCGACCCATCCCAGTTCCACAAAGACGTGGCGGGGAACGCCCTGACCGCTGCTGACGTTGGCGTACCATTCTGCGCCGGCGGTGTAATCCCCCATCGCCCGGTACGTGAGTGCTGAATTAGGGCCATAGGTGGGGGCGGTGTTATAGACGTAGCCGCCGGTTTCGATGACAAGTTCGTAATCAATAAGGGCATCGGCATTGAAGGTCACGCCCACGCCCGCAATTTCCACGTAAGCCAGATTGAGCGCACCGGTGACATCATGAACGGCCGTGCCGTAGCTATCAGCAAAGTAGATGGTGCCAAAATCAGGGGTGAACGTCCCGCTGTTCTCCAGGCCGGGCGTTCCCCCAGACGCGCTAAAAGCCAGAGCGTTGCCGTTTAGATCGAACGTGGCTCCGCTCTCGATCACCAGCCGGTACAGGGCGCTGGGCAGGTCATTATCCAGGGTGACGGTGTGACCGCTTTGGATCGTAACAAAATCATTCGTAGTCTGGCCGGGGTAGCCCCCGCCGCAGCCGCTCCAGATGGCCGGGTTGGTCCAGTCACCGCTGCCGCTCGATTGGCAATCAAAGGCATAGCTGGCAACTGGTTGGCTTAACCACAAGCCAACGCTGATGAGTAAGAAAAAAGCTAATAAAGTTGTTCTATGGTTCATGTTCTTCAATTCCTGTTCGTTAGTTCACTATTCTAAAAAGCAGCCGTTCACAGAGCGCTCACGCACTGGCACGTATGCAGGTCTAGGCAGCGGTTCCCCAGGCCCACGGCCGTTTTTCATCAACCAATGCCGGCTGAAAGGCTGCGTGTTGGGTTAAGGGTCGGGGAATAGGCAACGGCCGTTCAGCGACA
>SLGK01000113.1 GCA_007123775.1 Anaerolineae bacterium
AAGGTGAATGCCCGGCACTCAATCATTCGCGTGTGCCAGACAAGGAAGAGGATGATGACTGACAATGATAATCTTTCAACAATTCGGACGCATTTAGAAAACCAGTCCACAGCGTACCTGATTGATTTGCTTATAGACCTGCTCCAGGCTGTGGAAGAACCTATCCGGCAGCGTTTTTGGGAACGGCTGGCCCCGCCGACGATAGCTACGGCCGATTTACGCTATTCATCACCGGAAGCTTTTCTGACAGAACTCCGGGAGTTTGAGGAAGCTGTCATGGAGGGAGAGTTCTTCGACGAAGAGGCGCTGGAATATTTTGGCGAGGATCCTTTTGACCGCGAATACTACGGTGGCAAATACGGCATTTATGAAGACTTTGATCCGGAGATGCACGAAGGGCTTAATAACCTGGGCGAATACTTGACCGAAGCGGATTCTTATTTTCAAGCCGGGCGCTACGATGTAGCGGCTGAAGCCTATGAAATACTCATCGGTATCATCGATTCCTCACCAGAAGAGACGCTCGGCGTTTATGATCCGCTGGCCGAGTTGGGGGAAATGGAGGAGCCGTTAGCCCAACGCTATTTTACGGCCTTAAAGGAAAGCCACCCGGCAAACGAATTTTATGATAAGGCAATCCACTATCTGGCACGTCATGATGCGCCTTACCGTAAGCACATGGATAGCTTTATGGCGCTGGTTGGTCCCGATGGGCAAGCAGGGATTCAGGCGTTTCTGGAGCAGTGGGCCGGCGACCTGGCACAAAAACCAATCGGACCTTTTCCTACAGGCATCCCTTACCAACTCCGTTTACTGACGCGCTATTACAGCGAGGCTGGTTGGCAAGAGAAGGTGACAGCTTTGCAAAAGCAGTTCCGGCGCAGCTACCTGTCACTTTACGAACCTTTGTTGGCTGGGCGGGAAGCCGCTAAAGATTGGCAAATGGTCATCACTTATGGAGAGGAAATCTTGGCTTTGCTGCCACAAGACAAACCAATACGGCCGTATCTACACAGCTATGGTCACGTGGATGCTAATATAGTCCGCACTCAAATGGCCCGTGCTTATGAAGCTGTAGGAGAGTTGGAAAATGCACTCAAAGTCTACCAGCCACTGTTTGAGCAGCACAAAAACTTTACGCATTATGCCGAGGTTAAACGGTTGACAACGGCCGTTAACCCCCGGCAGGGTGAGGCGTTCACGGCGAAAGTTGTGGATGAGTTGCAGGAGCAACTACCCCGTTCGCTTTATCTTCTTTGCCAGGTTTACTTGAGCGAAGACCGCTTTAACGCCGCTTATGCTTTGGCTAAACAACAAAGCCGTTACAACAATTTGGAAACGATTAAACTGGTGGCAAAGGCACACCTGCTGGCCGGCTTCGGACCAACAGCCACGCCGGACATGGGAACCTATTTGCAAGATTTGTATGCTAAAGTCAAGCAGGCGGATAAGGAACCGACGTTGTTTCTGCGGGATCATTTGCCGCCAATGCTCGCTTTAGACCGGAAAACGGCCGTTGCTCACGCCGAAACGCTTTACCGGAATGTGATGCAGTTGCATATTGATAACGGCCGTAAAACTTACGCAACGGCTGCTTATTATTGCGCCCTGTTAGGTGAAATAGCCGCTTATGATGGGCGAGCGGCCGAATTCAAACAATTTTACCGGGAATTATTGGACCGCTACCCCCGGCATCGCGCATTACACCGGGAGCTAGCGGCCAAAGTTGATGGCGCATAAGCAAAATGACACGAATAGATAGAATGGTCTAAAAAGTCTGGCTCGGCCATGACTTTCCCTTCTGACTTGTATTAAGATACGCGCTATTTTCTTCATGATCGCGGGAGCGATGGGGTGGATACCTCGCTCCAAAAAACGCGGGACGCGGGTTCAAAAAAGAAAAAGCTCTCGACTGAATCGAGAGCTTTTGAACCCGCGATGGGCAACGGGAGCGACGGGGATCGAACCCGCGATCTCCGGCTTGACAGGCCGGCGTGTTAACCACTACACCACGCCCCCAACAAGAGCGCTATAATACCAAAAAGCGGTCAGGTCGTCAAGAACGAAACGGCCGTTTTCACCACCTCCTCCGCCGTCACCCCCACATCCCAGGCAAAGGGAGCCGCATATTCATGCCACAGCGCCACCGCCCGACCACGCGGCGCATACGGGCCGGACAGCGCCGGATCGCTAGGGCCAAAGATGGCCAGCGTGGGGCAGCCCACGGCTACGGCCATGTGCGTGGGACCCGTATCATTGCCGATGTAAAGATCGGCCACCTCACACAAAGCCCCCAATTCACCCAACGTCAAACGGCCGGCCAGGTCTACTACTGGTTGAGCGAGCATCCCTTGAATCGCCTGAGACAACGGCCGATCCGTCTCCCCGCCAACCAAGACCACCTTCACCCCATGATGCCGCATCAACTGGCTGGCCAGCAGCGCAAACCGCTCCATCGGCCACCGCTTGCGCTCGTCGGGCCGGACCGGGTTCTGGCCGCCGCCGGGGTGGATGATGACCAGGGGCACATCTCCCAGCCAGTCTACTTTTTCCACGAGTAGAGCCGTAACGGCCGTTCTGTCCATGTCGGCCGGATAGAATTCCAGACCGCGCCCCTGGATACGTTCCGGTTCGATACCCAGCACGCCGGCCAGGGAAAGGTAAACGTCGGCGGCATGAACGGCCGTTTCTGGCGGCGTTACCGGTAAAGTATGAGCAAACCCTCGGCCATTCACATTCAGCCCAATCCGCTGCGGAATGCCGGCCAACCAGGGCAGCAGCGCCGCCGACGTGGTGCGGCTGGGGATGAAGCAGGTATCATATTCCTCCTCGCGCAGCCGTTGTGCCACATCACGCAGTTCACGCCAGGAGCGTTGTTCCAGAGGGGATTGGCCCAGGCTCACCAGTTGGGTCAGGTGAGGATTACCGGCCACGGCCGGTCGCGCCCAATCGGTCACGGCCCAGTCAAAGCGGGCGCTGGGATAGGCTTCGCACAGCAGCGACAGCAAAGGCGTTGTCAGCAATACCTGGCTCAGACAGCAAGGCTGCAAAATCAGCGCCCGGCGCGGCAACATAAAAGAGCGACGGCCGAATAAAGCAAAAGGCAGCCCGGCCAGTCGCGCCAAAGCCACCGTCAACGCATTGTCTCGCATAATGGCATTGGACGCAGATTAACGCGGATGAACGCAGATTGTGACTACAACTATTACCGCAAAGACGCGAAGAGCGCAAAGAAAAACCAGGGAAGCTTTGCGTGCTTGGCGTCTTGGCGGTTAACTCTTTATCTGCGTTTATCCTGCAAATCTGCGTCCCATTTACTCTCCGACGGTAATGAGGTCCCTTAGCTGTTCGAGGCGGGTCGGGCCGATGCCGGACACGTTGGTGATTTCCTCGATGGAGGCGAAGGGACCGTTGGTTTCCCGGTATTCGATGATGCGCTGAGCCATGGCCGGACCAACACCGGGCAGGACCTGTAACTCCCGTTCGTCGGCCAGGTTGATATTGACCAACGCAGCGGCAGCGACCATACCACCACCGGGGCTTTCTGCCAAATTGGCACCGCTGACAACCGGCGGCGGCATGTTGCCCGATTCACCGGCAGCCGGCACACGAATCTGCATCCCGTCGCTGAGCGGCAGGGCCAGATTGACCACATCCTGTTGGGCCTGAGCCGTAAAGCCACCGGCCATCTCGATCAAATCAACCACGCGGGCATCGGCCGGCAGTTCATAGAGACCCGGCTGAGCCACCTGCCCGTTGGCGTAAACGACAATTGGTCCCGGCATAGGCGTCATGGTAGGCGGCGGCGTGGGCGGTGGTGGCTCAATGATAATCGCCGCCGGCCGTGTCTGGTTGGTCAGCGCCAGCCCGCCTACCCCCAAAACAACCCCGGCCATCAAGCCCAGTGCCATTTGCACTATTCCCTTCCCCTTTGGCATGGAACCCTCCTTTAGAAAGGCAGAAGGAAGAAGGTAGAAGGTAGAAATTCTTCCCTCTTCCTTCTGCCTTCTTCCTTTTCTACTCATCCTTTGACGACGGCGACCGGCACGATGCGGGCGACTTTTTTGGCGATGCCGGCCCCGGCGACGACTTCGATCACCCGGTCCACGTCTTTGTAAGCGGTGGGAGCTTCTTCGGCCAAACCAGCCAGGCTGCCGGGCCGGACGTGGATGCCCTGAGCCTCTAATTCTGCACGCAAGGCGTCACCACGGACTTCGCGCTTGGCCTGGCGACGGCTCATGGTGCGGCCGGCCCCGTGGCAGGTGGAGCCAAAGCTTTGGGTCATCGAGCCTTCGGTGCCAACCAGGACCCAACTGGCGGTGCCCATCGAGCCAGGAACCAGGACCGGCTGGCCGATGTCGCGGTAGACGTCGGGCAGTACGGGGGAGCCGGGGCCAAAGGCGCGGGTGGCTCCTTTGCGATGGACACAGACTTCGGCAGTACGGCCGTTTACCTCATGCGTCTCAATTTTGGCGATGTTGTGGGCAATGTCGTAAATCTGGTAGACGTTGTGGTTGTCTACGCGGCCGGCCAGCGCGTTCTCAAAGCTGCGCCGGATGAGGAAGGTCAACATCTGCCGGTTGGCAAAGGCATAGTTGGCCGCCGCCTGCATGGCACCCCAATAATCTTGCCCTTCGGGGCTGCTCAAGGGGGCACAAACTAACTCCCGGTCGCGCAGTTGGATATTATACTTGTGAATCGCCTTCTGGAAGCGGCGCACGTAATCGGTGCAGACCTGGTGGCCCAATCCGCGTGAACCGCAGTGGATTTGCACCACCACTTTGCCGGGGGCTAAGCCCATGCGCTGCGCTGCTTTCTCGTCAAAAACCTCATCTACGACGTCCACTTCGATGAAATGGTTGCCCGCGCCCAGCGTACCGATCTGGTCACGACCGCGCGATTTGGCCCGGTCGCTTACTTTAGCGGGATCGGCCCCGGCGAAACGGCCGTTTTCCTCCGTCCGTTCCACATCATTGGGGATGGCATAGCCGTTCTTGAGCGCCCAATGACTGCCATCACGCAGCACCGCCTCTACCTCCCCTTTACTCAGTCTGAACTCGCCCCCCTGACCGACACCGCTGGGACAATTGGCCTGCAAGGCTGAGGCCAGAATGTCCAGGTGGGGCTTCACCTCTTCCTGGGTCAGATGGGTGCCCAACAGGCGCACGCCACAATTGATATCATAGCCAACCCCTCCAGGGGAGATAATACCGTCGGGCAGTTCGGTGGCAATCACGCCGCCGATGGGAAAGCCGTAGCCCTGGTGGATGTCGGGCATAGCCAGCGTATATTTCACCACGCCGGGCAGGGTGGCCGTATTGACCAACTGCTCCAGGCTCTTGTCGTCCATGGCCATATCCAGCAGCGTTTCGTCGGCATAAAAGCGGGCCGGTACACGCATATCGCTGCGGAATTCCTGGGGAATTTCATGAATATAGGGGCTTACCTGTCGAAAATCTTCACGTTTCATGTCAGCCTCCGGGAGGTTACGCGGAGTTTCGCGAGAGGGACGGAAGACGAAGGACCGAGGACGGACTCTCTGTGAGTTTCCGTCTTTCGTCCTCTGTCTTCGGTCAGAAAAGCTTTTCTCCGCGTTCCTAAATCATACGTCGAATACGATAGTCGTCTCTAAGCCGGTTGGGGTGGGGGTGATGGCCAGATTGTGGAAGGTGACGGCTTTAATATGTTTTTGCAGTTCGGTGACGTGGCCGCCCCGGGCGGTGGCTTGCAGGCTGGTTTCGTCAATCGCCTCAAAGTGGAATTGGGTGAAAATAAGCCGTTCTGTTTCGGCCCAATAAGCCAGTTCGCTCAGCCATTCGACCAGGAGGGTTTCGGTGTCGAATTCGTCGAAGGCAAACGGCCGTTCCACCCCATTATTTACCAGTTCCAAATCGGCGACCAGCAGGCTGGCCATGCCCAGCGCTGCCTGCTCAAACAGCGCCGCCAGGTCCGGCCCAAAGACCCGCAACGACCAGTCGGCCGTATGGTCTATCACCTCAAAACCGGCTGTATTACTCATGGAGCTATTGTAACACGGCCGTTAAACCATCTCAACCCGGCGTGGCCATTTTCACCACGGATGTTACGGATGAGCGTGGTGCGAGGCACTGGCCGCACGGTTTTGGACATGGCAGCCGCTTGTGGCCAGTGCCTTGCACCTCAACATTTACTTGGCAGCCGCGATTTTGGCCTCGACGCGGGCCAGCAACTCCTCGGTTAAACCTGCTTCGGGTTCGGCCGTTTCCCGCTCCGATAAAAATTCCTTAGTGGCCTCCAACGAAGGCTGTCCCAGGCTGGCCAATACCTGCTCATAACGCGCTTGCTGTTCCTTAACCTGCTCTTGCGGCAGAACCTGAACCGTGTAGGCAGCCGCTACCTGCCGGGTCAGGGCATAAACCAGATATTGGTTAAGCGAGACACCCTCTTGCCTGGCCCGTGTCTCCAACTCTTGATGTAATGTTTCCGGTAGCCGGAGTGTTAATCTTCCCATTGCTATTTTCCTCACGCTGCCAAAAGTTGCACCAGTTGCAGCGGTGTAATGACTGATACACCTAATTCTTTCTCTGCCTTGCGAAAATCTCTCAAGTTTGAGGTGACGATGATGGCATTTACATTCGTCGCGCAATCAATCACCTTATCATCGGCCGGATCAGGAGAAGAGGGCCGCCAGGTGTAGTGAAGCGCTACGAATTGAGCGTTTTGTAAAAGTGTAGCCAGGGCAATTTTTGCCCGTTCCCATCGCTTGGCTGACAATTTACGTGAAAGTACGTCTGCGTATTCATAAACCAACGCATCAGAAACATAAACTCGAATCAGTCCCGCCAGCCAGGCATCTATGATAATGCCACAGGCGCCTTGTCGTTTCGTCAGCCCCTCAAATACAACGTTGGTATCCAAGACCACACGCAGCCGGTTGCCGTTCTCCATGACACCATTATAGCATTATTTGTGGTGTCATTCTACCCTCAATTCATGAATATATAATCCGTTCCTTCCCTAATCTGTTGTTCTCACTCGAATATTTTTTCCCCACGATGCAACCTGGCCGCGATCTGGTAAGTCTGCCCCTGGGCACGCACGGTGGGGGCGTGGGCGGCCAGGTAACGGGCGCCGGCCACCAATGCCTGCCGGCCGGCGGCCGTATCCCCCAACAGTTCATACTGGCGGAAGGCCGCTTCCACGCACTGCACCGTATGGAAATCCCGGTCCTCGCGCAGCAGCAGTTTACCCAACATGGCCAGCAGCGTTGGCCCATCGCTCGTGTGGTGCAGATGGTCGGCCACCAGTTGAGCGGCCTCATTCACCTGCTGCTGTTTGTCCAGCAGGACGGGGAAGTCGGCCAGCGTGTGAACCGGTTCGGCCTGGGGTTGGGGCAGCCGGGCCGGGGGAATGTTCAAGAAGCGGTCCAGGTAGATGCTCATAGCCGCGTCAAAGACGCCGCGCAGCAGTTCGACCGAGGGGGCACGGCGCAGTCCAAGCTGGATGGCGTTGGCAAAGGTGAAGGTATGCAGGGCTGTGTCCCAATCGCCAAACTCGTTGCTGGTGTGAAAGCGGGCGATGCGTAAGGCGGCCGCTTTGGCCACAATCGCCGCCAGTTGGTGCATCGAGGCCCCGTCGCGCAGCGTGGCCAGCAGCGCGTCGGCAATGGCCTGGGGATCGTCGCCGTGCAGAATGGGGATCAGGTTGTCTTCATCGGGCCAGTCGGTGGATTCGGCCGTTTCGTCCAGATCCATCTCCGTCAATGTAGCAAAAGCACCCTCCAAAATGGCCACCAGGTCAATTGGATTGCGCCAGGAGTTGGACTCTTCCATACGGCTGGCCTGTGTATAACCGGCCACCAGGCTGGTGAGCACCGGTTCGGCATAGTCCCAACCGGCGTGGTCCAGCGCCTCAAAGGCTTTGTTGGTAAAGTCGGCCGGATGGCCCACGTCAATGTAGCGGAAGTCGGTGACGGCGCTGAACAATATATCGGCCATCTGCGGCCCGTTAGCCCCGGCGCGAATGGCGGAAACCAGGCAGCGTTCGGCCCCTTCGCTGTCGCGCACGGCAATGAAGCGGCGAAACCAGCGTTTGAGGGTGGGGATGTCGGTGTTGTCGCCGGGCAACGGCCGCATGGGGAAGCGGGGTGGCCAACCGGCGCTGTCGTTGGCCACGGCCGTTAAGCCATGATAGAGGGCACGCGGCCTGTCCTCTTGTTCCAGGTGGGGCAGCATATTCATAAAGCAGGTGTGCATTGTCAGCCCCGACCCCCAGCCATCCTGCCGGTAGCGGGTGCCAAAAGCCAGGCCGGTGCGGAAGGGGTCAACGGCCGCACCACCTTCCAGCAAAACCAGAACCGCCTTACCGATCACCAGCGAGATGTTCCGTTCCAGACCAACTTCCAGCCGCTCTTGCTGGTGGGCCTGGGCATCGCGGCTGGCGGCCAGATTGACATAAATATCGCCGTCCCGAATCTCAACGGGGAAGGCACGCACGTCGTCGGCCCACTGGTCAAACGTGCCGCCCGTTTCCAGGTCAAAGCGGGCGTGGTGCCAGTGACAGGTCAGAATGCCGTCCTTGACGCTGCCCCGGCTGAGGGGAAAGCCCATGTGGGGGCAGCGGTTGTCTACAGCGTAGACACGGCCGTTGACATAATAAAGCGCTAGAGTATGCCCATCAAGCTGGACCGTCTTGGCGGCTGCCTCTTGCAAATCGGCCAGCGGCAGGGCACGGACAAAGTGGGTGGGGGAATGGGTTGTCATGGGGTTGTCTCCGTATTGCGTGTTGCGTATTGCGTAGGCCGGGCCAGTTACGGAATACGCACTACGCAACACGTGTGATTTCCTGATCAGCCATCGACCATAGCCTAACGCAAACGGCCGTTTCTGTCACCCGACTTAATTTTATTGCCTAAATGCCTAACTCTCCCTACAATCACCTCATTCACAATTCACAATTAATAAGCGACGCATAGTCGCCTACTGTTTCACAATTAACAAGGAGCTTCTCATGAGTAACCAGGCCCAAAGCGGCAGCCCGCCCTCGCCGCAGCCCGGACAGGAACAAAAGCGGATTACCATTGATATTCCCAAAGAGTTGAATGCTGTCTACGCCAACCTCGCCTTCATCAGCCACACCCCGGCCGAACTGGTCCTCGACTTCGCCCAGGTGTTACCCCGGATGCCCCGTGGCAACGTGCTGGCCCGCGTCATCATGTCCCCCATGCACGCCAAGATGTTCCAGATGGCCCTGGCCCAAAACATTGCCAACTACGAACGGCAGTTTGGCGAGATCCGCCTACCCCAGCAAGGCCCCAACCTGGCCGATAGCTTTTTCCGCTTTCCCCAACAGGGAAGTGACGAGTAGCGAGGTGGCGAAGTAGCAAGGTGGCGAGGTAACTTTGCCACACCGCCACTCCGCTACACCGCCACTTCGCCACTTTGAGGAACCCCATGATAACCCTAGACGACCTCGACCAATTGGCCGATGAGATTCGGGAGCAGATGGAGCGGGTGAACGCGGCCCGCGACCAGGCTTATACACGCTCTCGCACCCTGATCAGCATTTGCGCCCGCGCCATTCGGGCCGTACATCGGGAAGAGTGGGATACGGCCGAATCTCTCATTGCCAAAGCCAAAACGGCCGCTGAAGATTTAGTAGGCGACGTGGCCCCTTATCCTGATCTCTACTACGCCGGTTATACCCAGGACGCCATGAAGGAGTACGTGGAGGCTAACCTGACCTATGCCCTGGTGCGCCACCAACCGCTGCCCACACCGAAAGAATTGGGGGCCGAAGCCAACACCTGGCTCAACGGCCTGGCCGAAGCGGCCACCGAACTACGCCGCCGCATCCTGGACATCATTCGCCACGACCACAGCGAGGATGCCGAATATCTGTTGGAAGCGATGGACCAGGTTTACAGCATTCTGGTGACGTTTGACTTTAGCGACAGCGTCACCGGCGGGCTGCGCCGGCGCACCGACACCGTCCGCTCTGTCCTGGAACGCACCCGCGGCGACATGACCAACAGCCTGCGCCAGGCCCGCCTGGAAGCGGCACTGGCTTCGCTGGAGGGGAAGATTGGGGGGTAGTCTGGTAGTCTGGTAGTCTGGTGGTCTGGTAGTCAGCGGGCTGTGGCCGGTCGTGGGGTGAGGTGAATGTGTGGGCATGCTGTGCTAGAATAAGATGGGCGGAACAAAGGAAAATCCGTCTTATTAGTTTGATTCGTGGTTACACCTAAAAAAGGAGCGTTTTATGGCAACAATTACTGCTGCTGGCAAGACATTTGAAGCACCAGATGGTCAACGGTTGACGCTGGCCATCAAAGATGCGGGCATTGACATATTGCATCGCTGTGGGGGTAAAGCCAAATGTACGACCTGTCGCGTTGAGTTTAATGCGGGCGAGCCAGATACTTACCATCCCCGTGAAAAAGCAAAGCTGGAAAGCGGCGGCAACGTCGGCCAGTTTCGCCTGTCCTGCCATATCCTGTGTGAAGGTCATATGGATGTGAACGTATTGCAAACGATGACCTCTACCGGTCTGGCTGACCCCGGCCCGCGGCCGGCGGATGAGATTCCGGTTGAAGTGGACTGAGCGTAATACGTATAGCGTAATGCGTAATGAGTGATTGACTTCCGCATTACGTTTTACTTATTACCTTATTTTTGCACGAAAACGTGCAAACAGAGGCGGTTTCTATTCGTTTTGAGTACTTCAATGCAAACGGAGGGCATTTCTATTCCAATTTTGGGCATTAATTAGGCCATTTTCAGCATCTGTGCAACGATCCTCAAGAAAGTTCATTTGACTTAAAGTATGAGGAGCGTGTAAACATGAAACTGCAATTTGGCCTGACCCAGGAATTGTCTAACACTCAGTATGCACCATTAGCGGCTTTGCTGGCTTATTACGAAGCCGAAAAAGTCCTTGAACCTTTACAATCAGTCACATCAGCTACCCAAAACGGCGATTTTACGCTGGCAGAGAAGCTCGAACAGACCCTTGTGAGCATTCTGGCCGGTTGCGAGTACATTTCTATGATCAATACGAAACTTCGCCCAGAGCGAAAATTGGCACAAGTCAAACGAATTGACCGCTTTGCCGACCAATCAACCCTCTCTCGAGGGCTGGATGACCTAACTCAAATGAATCTCGGCCAATTGGAGACTGCTGTACGCCAAATCAGCGACCGTTGCAGTCAAACCCGGCACCATGATTGGCGAGCCTTCCTGGAATTGGACTTTGATTTATCGGCTATGCCTTGTGGACCACAGGCCCAAGGCGGTCGAAAAGGGTTCGCCAGCGGGAAAAAAACCAAATTGTACGCCAATTGGCCCGGATCAGTGCCATTGGCTATCGGGAAACCTTATGGTCAGGCTTGTTTCCGGGTAATCAATTGACGATGCATTGTTTGCAACAAGCGGTTTTAGCCGTCGAAAGTTCATTTGAGTTAGGCCCAGACCAGCGAAAACGGACACTTTATCGGCTTGACGGTGGTTCCGGTACCGATGAAAATCTGCGTTGGTTGTTGGCTAGAGGCTATCAGGTGGTGGGCAAAGGCTTTTCTGGCAAACGAGCCAATGCGTTAGCAGCCCATGTTTCCCGTTGGGACATCTACGATGATCATAGCTGGCTGGGTTGGGTTGACCCCACCTTTGACCTGGGCCGACCTGTTCAAGTAATGGTCAGACGCCGTTACCACAAAGGCAAATGGAAGCATAGCTACTATGTCACCACCCTCTCCTTTCCTTCTAAACGGGCTTTCATGCACCGGTATAACCAGAGAGGAGGTGCCGAAATTGAGCAATTTCGCGCTGACAAGAGTGGACTGCATCTGTCGGCTCGTCGCAAACGGCACTTGATAGCTCAAGAAGCGTTGATTTTACTCACCGACTTGGCTCACAATCTGCTGGCCGATTTCCACCATCGGGCTTTGATCGATTCCCGCTTTGCCAATTGGGGTCTCAAGCGCATTGTCCGTGATTTGTTGGCCGTGCCTGGCTTACTCTATTTTGAGTCGGGACAACTCAAACGAAGCGAATTGCTGGCTTCGCATCCGTACGCTGATGAACTGATTATTTGTTTGGAAAGGTACTGTTCTGGCCATTTCGGCTCAAATTTTGAATAGAAACGGCCTCTGTTTGCATGGATTATGTCAAAACGAATAGAAACGCGCTCTATTTGCGCAAAAATAAGGTATTACATTTTTACTGCCCCGGCGTCGGCGTGCCTGCGGGAACGGCCGTTGGCACCGGTGTCAAAATATAGCCTTTCGGTACTTCTTGCTGGAAGGGGGCTACCTGTGGTGGGGGACCATCCGTAAAAACAACGTTGGTAAAGCCAAAGGCTCGCACCAGCGCGTCAACTACCAGTTCGCCACGCCGCTGGGCTTCGGCCGTCAACTCGCTTTCACGCGCCGCCTGTATTAACTGCTGCTCTGCCTCACGCCGCACATCCGTTTCCAGTTGGGGATCGGCACGGGTTAATAGCCCTGTGCGCCGGTTGGCCACGTAAGAGCGCTCAGTATCTAAGATTGGTTTTTCCTCATAAATGCGGGCTGGCGGCAAGTTGATCATTACCGTCTCCGGATCAACCACCACAATATCTTCCTGGCGCAGTTGCGAGAGGTCAATGCCTGCCTCAACATGACCATGCGCCACAAAAAGCAGATTCTCGCCTAATAGCCCCCACATAATGTCGTTGTTGCGTTCGGCCGTAATGATCCGTTCCAGCTTCATGCTTACCGTAACCAACTCGGCTTCGCCCTGAATCTGGTTGACAATGACGCTGGGGCTGGGCAGCACCACCGGCGTAGCCGGAATGGCCAACTGGCGCACAAAATCACCCACAGGCGAAACGGCCTGCCGGGCGGTGTTAACACCGGCAAAAATAGTGTAGGCCGCCAACGTCCCCATTAGGAAGAAGATTATCAGAAATAGATACATTATTTTGCGTAACATGATTTTTACTCTTGGTTAGTCGGGTAGTCGAGTAGTCGGGTAGTCCAGTAGTCGAATAGTCCGGTAGTCAAGTAGTCAATAATTCAGGCACTATACGTACTCTACACGCCTTACTCTAACTCTACACTCGATACTCCATACTCTACACTCCATACTCTACACTCTACACAACCTATAACACTCTCTGTACGTTTATGTTACAACAAATGTTGTATTTGCCCGTAAACGTTAATAGTGGACAATAAACCTATGTTGGTAGCTACCTGCGTCATCAAGTTGAACCTGGCGGGTGTTTACTCCTTGAAGGAGAAACGCCGCATCGTGAAGTCGATTTTAGCCCGGCTGCCGCGTCAGTTTAACCTGGCGGTGGCTGAGGTGGATTGTCAGGATGTGTGGCAAACGGCCGTTATTGGCTTGGTCACAGTGGGCAACGACAACGGCTTGCTGCACGGCCAGCTCGAAAAAGCAGTCTCCTGGCTGACCGAGTTTCGTCCCGATTTGCCGATTGACGATTATTGGATTGAGTTTCGCTAATGAGG
Source organism: Anaerolineae bacterium (assembly GCA_007123775.1). Lineage (GTDB taxonomy): Bacteria > Chloroflexota > Anaerolineae > Promineifilales > Promineifilaceae > SLGK01. Next base: position 13,484 of record SLGK01000113.1, read on the forward strand.
GATTCAAAGATGTTACGCGGAGTTTCGCAGAGGATACACAGGCTTGTGCTGAGCGCAGCCGAAGTAGATTCACGGAGAAAAGCGGAGAAACAGCGATACTTCCTACGCAATACGTACTACGCACTATACCTGGCTGTCATGGTACTGCTCCTTTTCATCGCTGCACCCACCCAGGCCCAAACCGCGCCGGGTCTGACGCTGGCGGTTGAGGCCGGTTTCGACGGCTGGTACAAATCGACCTACTGGCTACCGATTCACGTCAGCGCGGCCAACAGCGGCACAGCTATCGACGGCGAACTCCAAATCGTCATCAATGATGGGCCGGGCAACCAGACCCTTTACACCACGCCGCTCGACCTGCCCACCATGTCAGACAAGCGGGTGACAATGCTCGTAAAACCACCGCGCAACCTGACTCGTGTGGAAGTGAATCTGGTGAGCAACGGCCGTTCTCTTGCCAACGCCACCATCAGAACCGGCGGCCTACGCGATACCCATAACTTACTCTACGGCGTCATTACCCCCGACGCCAGCGGCTTCGATTTTCTGTCTAATGTAACCGGACGGCGGGGCGAAGCCACGGTAGCTTACCTCAGCCCCCACCATCTGCCCGACACCCCGCCCGCCTGGAACAGCCTCGACGTTCTCATCATCCACAACAGCGACAGCAGCCAGTTCAGCCCGGCCCAGCGCCAGGCCCTGGCCGGCTGGATTCAGAGTGGCGGCCAACTGGTGGTCGTGGGTGGTCCCGGCTGGCAGCCGACCAGCAGCGGCTTGACCGAATGGTTGCCCGTGACGCCGCACGTCGTGGCCAACGTCACCGATCTGCCCGCCCTCAGCCAGCGAGCCGGGCTTCCCTTCAACCAATCCGGCCCCTATCTAATTGCGGAAAGCAGTCTGCGTCAGGGGGAGCTGCTGTGGCATCAGGAAGGGTTGCCTCTGCTGGCCCGGCGCGGCTGGGGACAAGGCAGCGTCTACTTTCTGGCGCTGGACCCCACGCTGGCCCCGCTGCGCGGCTGGGACGGCCAGCCCATTTTGTGGCAGTCGGTTGCCGGGCAGGTGCCCGATTTGACGCCCTGGAGCCGCGGGGTGATAAACGGCCGTTCTGCCATCACGGCCGTTTCTACCTTAGCCCAGCGCACCCTGCCTACTGCCGGGACGCTGATGCTCTTCATGTTCATCTACATCGTCCTGATCGGCCCGGTTAATTACAAAATTCTCAAGCGGCGCGGCCAGCGCGAAATGGCCTGGGTCACAATTCCTGTCCTGGTCCTGGTTTTCAGCGGCATTGCTTACGCCACCGGCTTTGGCCTGCGCGGCACGGCGCCCATTCTGAACCAGATGTCGATTGTAGTGGGCCAGGTCGGCAGTGAGCAAGCCCGCGCCCAAACCATCATCGGCCTCTATTCACCCAGCCGCACCGGTTATGATTTGGATTTACCGTCAACGGCCGTTGCCCACCCGCTGGCCCGCACGACCGCTTTTGGCGAGAACGTCCGCAGCGGCAGTGGCCACATTATCAGCAACGGCCGTCTCACCGTGAGCAACATCCGTACCGATATCGGCAGCGTGGAAGCATTGATAGCCGACAGCTATCAACCCCTGCCTGCTATTCTGGCTACGGCCGATTTACGCAGCGACAGTGGCTCATTGGTGGCGGATATAGAACTGGTCAACAACGGCCGTTTCCCGCTGGACCGCGTGGCCGTTATTGGTGGGCGTCAGATGGAGTTCGTGGGCAACTTGCCGCCCGGAGCCAATCGCAGCTTCCAGCTTAACCTGGGTACGGCCACCGCCACCAGCCCCACCCTCATGCCCGGTCCGGGCGGCTGGCCCTCTACCCAATCGCCGCTGCTCTATTTTGCCGAACCGCTGCTCGGCGGCTGGGCCACCCGCAACGAGCCGGAAATTGCCGCCAGACATGAACTATTCCGCGCCATTGAGAGCTATTCACCCAACGCCCAACCGGCAACGGCCGTGCCTCCAATTCTGCTCGTGGCCTGGTCAGACGAGGCCCTGCTCGATATGAGCCTGAACCACAATCGCACTGAACAAATGGCTACCACGCTCTACCTGTTAGACGTGCCGGTGGGCAGCCTGACCGGCAGTGACCGGCTGAGTCTGCCGGCCGATCTGTTGCAGGCCAACGTTCTTGACAGCAACCGGACCTACAACCTCGACTATCGAGACCTTTACCTGAATGGCGGCTGGATTGAGTTTGAGTTTACCCCCTGGCCCACTTTCCGGGAGTTGCAGGTAGATGAGTTGACTATCGTGATACAGCAGCAGATGAGCGGTGCGGCTCCACCGGCCGTTTCTTTGTGGGATTGGGCTGCGGGGGAATGGGTGCTGGAAACGGCCGTGAATTGGGGCAACAGCCCCATCCCCAACCCCGACCGCTATCTCAACGACCAAAACAGCGTCCGCCTGCGCCTGGACGACCAGACCGGCAACACCGGCATTGGCCTGATCTATCCGCGGCTGACGGGCAAAGTGGCAGAGTAGCAAAGTGGCGCAATCACTCTGCCACGCCGCCACTTCGCCACTTCGCCACCCCAAAACCTATGACCACTATCATCGAAATTCAAGGACTTACCAAAAACTACAACAGCCTGACCGCGCTCAAGGATTTGCATTTGAGCATTGAAGAAGGCAGCGTCTTCGGCTTCATCGGGCCGAACGGAGCCGGCAAGACGACCACCATGCGTATCCTGACGACGCTGCTCAAGCCCAGCGCCGGTCAGGCCTGGGTCGCCGGTCATTCCGTTACCAAAGAGCCGGAAAAGGTGCGTCGCGCCATCGGCTACATGCCTGACTTTTTTGGCGTCTACGAAGATATGAAAGTGTGGGAATATCTCGACTTTTTTGCCGCCTGCTACGGTATTCCGGCCGTACAGCGCATCTCGATGATTGACGATTTATTGGCCCTGGTCGATCTACAGCCCAAACGAGACGAGTACGTGGAAAATCTGAGCCGGGGCATGAAGCAGCGCCTCTGCCTGGCCCGTACCCTGGCCCACGATCCGCAGGTCCTCATTCTCGACGAACCGGCCAGCGGCCTCGATCCCCGCGCCCGTATCGAGATGCGTGAACTGCTGCGGGAGCTGAAGCGGATGGGCAAGACCATCTTCTTTTCCTCCCACATTTTGTCCGAAGTGGCCGACATTTGCACCAGCATCGGCATTATTGAGGCGGGCGAGCTGGTAGCTTCGGGCGATATGGCCGAAATGCGCCGCCGTTTACGTGCCCATCGTTTGATCCAGATTCGTGCCCTGGGCGACCCGGAGCCATTACGCACCTATTTGACTGTCCACGAGCAGGTCCACACCATCACCGGCAGCGACGAAGCCGACCTGCCGCCCGACACGCTCCGTTTCGACTTCAGCGGCAGCGACGCCGACCTGGCCGGCCTGCTCCGTGACCTGATACGCCACGACATCCCCGTCATCGGCCTGCACGAAGAGTCGGGCGATCTAGAAGAGGTTTTTCTGCACGCTACGAAGGGGATTCTCAACTAACAGAGCAGTGCCTGGCACAGGGCAATAATGACTACTTAAGCAAGAATTTCGTCCCTGTGCCTGGCACTACACAACTAATGGACGGCAACTGGCACGAAGGCAACTGGCAACAATGGTGGCGGCTTACACGGCCGTTATCCTCATGCGCCTGTTCAACAACACGCCGCTCTGGCTGTTCGTGGTCAACCTGTTTGATACAACTAATCGCTGGCTCCTCGTTAGCGGTAACCTGGGACCAACGGCCGTTTACCTCCTGGCCATCATTTTGCTGCTCTGGTCTATCAATCGCTGGGCCAACAAGCTGGATAGCTAGACACTGCCTCAAACCGTCTGCGTACTCAACTCCCGGCCAGGGCGCAGCTCCTTCTCGTAGGTGTCATACTGGCGAGCCACGTACATCCCGGCCCGCTCGTAGAGACGGGTGGCGCCGGTCAGGCTGGCGGCATCCACACCCAGCGCTACTTTCTTCTGACCGCGCCGGTATAACTCACGGAAGGAATGACGCAGCAGAGCCTCCCCCAACCCGCGCCGCCGCCAGGGCCGACGGACTCCCAGCGTGTCAATCAAGCCCATTGTCGGGTCTTCGTGGCTCTTCAAATCACATAAGGAAACACCGGCAATTTCTTCCCCTGCCATCGCCACAAACCAGAGTGCAGGATCATAGTCGGGATCGTTGTTCGAGAAGTGCAGCCATTGTTCATACTCCTTCTCAAACGGCTGCTCAACGTAGCCCCAATGATCCTTAAACGAATCGCGCACCGCCTGGATAACGGCCCGCTCCTCCTGTTGGGGAATCATGCTGCGAATGACAATGCCCTCAGGCAGGGGGCCAACTTCGGGCAGCTCAGTCAGCTCAATTTTCATCTGCCAAAAGTGGCGTACCAGGCTCAGGCCCATGTCGCGCAGCAACTGGTGGGAGGGCATGTGGGTGCTGGTGCAGCCTGACTCGTAGGAGACGCGCACGTCGTCGGGAACGCGAGCGATGGCCTGACGAGCGCGGTTTTCGGCCCAGGTCAGCAGGTAAGTGCCGATGCCCTGGTCGCGGTATTCGGGATGTACACGTCCCCAAACATAGATACGGCTGGGCAGATCGCTCACATCCCATACTTCAACGTAGCCAATGATTTGGCCGTCCGGCGTAAACACGGCCCGCGTCGAGGCGGCCAGGTCAAAGTCAGGTAGCGTCCATTCGTTGCGGATGGCATCCAGCGGGACGTTGGCCTTGCCGATTTCGTCTACGGCACAGAGATTGAACAGGGCTACGGCCGTTTCCAGGTCAGCCATAGCTACCGGCCGGATGACGTAGTTGTCAGGTAATTTTGTATGCATTCGTTCTGCTCCTGTCAGGACGGAAGACGAAGGACCGAAGACGGAGGCCATCATTTTCGTCTGCCGTCCTCGGTCCTCCGTCAAACGATAGTATAACAACAGCTAACCATTTTTGACAGCCCCCTGTCTTTTGGCTAATATGAACTGCCATGAACAGACAAACTTCAGAGGCCATGATCGAGGCGGACGCCATCACCAAATTGTACGGCAATTTTACGGCCGTTCAAGACATCACCTTCCAATGCAAAAAAGGAGAAGTGGTCGGCTTTTTAGGTCCCAACGGGGCCGGCAAAACAACCACCATGCGCGTCCTGACCGGCTACATGCCCCCCAGCAGCGGCGCGGCCTACATCGCCGGCCATCATACCGTTGATGACTCCATTGCCGCCCGGCAGCGGCTCGGCTACCTGCCGGAAACGGTTCCCCTCTATCCCGAAATGCGCGTCGAAGATTACCTGGCCTTTATGGGCCGGGTGCGCCACCTGGACAACTTGTGGCCGCGCATCGACGACGTGCTGGAAGCGGTGGACCTGCTGGATCGGGCCGAGAGCTTCGTGGGCAACCTGTCGAAGGGGATGCGGCAGCGGTTGGGGCTGGCCCAGGCGCTACTCCACGACCCGGATGTACTGATTCTGGATGAGCCGACCATTGGCCTGGACCCGGCCCAGATTGTGGAGATTCGGGAACTGATCACGGAGTTGGGCCGGGAGCGCACCGTTTTGCTCAGCACCCACATCCTGGCCGAGGTGGAGCAGATTTGTAATCGGGTGATTTTGGTCATCGACGGCCGTATCTGGGCCGATATGTCCATGGCTGAGATTCAGGCGGGGGGCAACCTGCTCACGCTGCGCCTGGCCAACCCGGCCGCGAACACCGCTGAAACGTTCGCTCAAATCGAGGGCGTCGAGAGCGCCAACCAACTCACCGCCCAGGAGTTTTCGGTCAAAGTAGACGGCCGTGACCAAACCCGAATCGCTGTGGCCGCAACGGCCGTGAACCAACAGTGGGGCCTGTTGGAAATGAGCCAATCCAAAATCAGCCTGGAAAGGATATTCCTCAACAAGCTCAAAGAAGCCCAGGCCGCCCGCCCCTTAGAAAATGGGGACACGGATGAACACGGATGAACACGGATGAACACGGATTTCCATTTTTAATTGGACGCAGATTAACAGGATTGACGCAGATTTGCTCTTTTTTATCTGTGTTAATCTGCGTTAATCCGTGTCCCATTCCCCGGAGGTGTTGATGCGTAATACCTGGTACGTGGCCCAGCGAGAGTTGGGCGCGATATTTGTGCAGCCGATAGCCTATATTTTCACTATCGTTTTGATCGGCATTACCGGTCTCATTTTTTCGGGGCAAATCGCCGCCATCGCCTTTACGCCCGGCGCGCCGGTCAGCCTGACCAATGTGCTGGGGCTGTTCACCTTCCTCTTTATCTTCGCCGGGCCGGCTATCACCATGCGCCTGCTATCCGAAGAGCAGCGCAGCGGCACGATGGAGCTGCTGATGACCCTGCCCCTGCGCGATGGCGAGGTAGTGGTGGGCAAATTCCTGGCCGCCTTCATTTTCTATCTGGCGGCGGTGGGGCTGACGCTGATATTCCCCATCATTCTGCTCAACTTTGGCAATCCCGACATCGGCCCTATGATAACCGGCTATCTGGGCGTGCTGCTGTGGGGCGCGGCCATTCTGGCCATCGGCCTGCTGGCCTCCGCCCTGACCGACAACCAGATGGTGGCTTTTATCCTGGCCCTGGGCCTCAACTTGCTGCTGTATCTGGCCTTTATCCCAGCCGAATTTTTTGGCGATAACCCCACCATTGCCCTGATTTTTCAGGAATTGGGTGCCCAGCAGCATCTCGGCAGCTTCTTCCGGGGCATCCTGGTGGCCAAGGATATTGTCTATTTTGTGATGATAACGGCCGTATTCCTCTTCGCCGCCACCCGTGTGATGGAGAGTCGGCGCTGGCGCGGGTAAGGCCGATAATTGATGAAACGTAGTGCGTATTGCGTAGTGCGTAGACCGCCGGATTACGAACTACGCACTACGAACTACGCAGGTAATTTATGAAACTCAACCAACTCACAAACTACCTCCCCTGGCTCGGCGGGCTGCTGCTTTTGGGCGGCACGGCCGTTTATGTTGTCAGCGGCCGCTGGGACAATATCGTCAGTCTGCTGCTGCTGGGCGGCGGCGTGGCCCTGCTGCTGTTCGCCTTGCTGCGCCCCGACGAAATACGGCGACTGGTCAGCGGCCGACAGATTCGCTACGGCGGCAACACCTTCCTGGCCATCCTCTTCTTTGTGGCTATTGCCGTGCTGCTCTACGTCATCACCTACCAAAACAGCCAATGGCGCTTCGACATCACTGAAGCTCGCGAATTCACTCCCCTTGCCGAAACACGCCAGCTACTCGAAGAACTGGATGAGCCGGTGCGCGTCCTCGGCTTCTATTCCTTCCAGCGCGGGGCGCAGCGAGAAATGGCCCGCGAGCGACTGGAAACGCTGCAAGCCTACAGCCAGGGCATGTTGCAGGTAGAATTCGTTGACCCGGACGAGAACCCGGTCCTGGCCCAGCGTTACGGCGTCAGCCTGGATGGGACGCTGGTATTTGTGCGGGGTGAGGGAGATACGGCCGTGACCACCAGCGCCACCACCCTCACCGACCGCGCCCTCCATACCGCCCTGCTGCGCGTTATATATCCCGTCGAAAAAACCGCCTACTTCCTCACCGGCCAGGGGCAGCGGGACATCGAAGATTTCAGTCCCGATGGGCTGGCCCGCGCCCGCACCCTGCTCGAAGACAGCGGCTTTACCGTGCAAACAATCAACCTGTTCGTCACCGGCCAGGTCCCACCTGATGCCGACGTCATTCTATTGGTTGACCAGTTTGCCCCCTTCTCACCCGACGATCTGGCCGCCATAAGCGCCTATCTGGACGGCGGCGGCGCGGCTTTTATTGCCCGCGACGTGGCCGAAGGGCAGCGCATTGCCGCCGAGCAAGATAGGCTTAACGAGATGCTGTTTGAACAATGGGGCGTCCAGTTCCGGGACGACGTGATCATCGAGCAGGTGATGGCCCAGGCCGGGGCCGGTTTTGGCCTCACCTTTATCGGCGCGGAGTATGGCGCCAGCCCGATCATCAGCCCCGATTTGCCCCGTTTTGGCACCATTTTTGAGGTGGCCCGCTCCATCGACATGCGCTTCCGCATGGGGCTGCAAGCGATCTCGCTTGTGTCTACCAGTGCTGAAGCCTGGGGCGAAACGGACATCCAAACCCTGGCCACCCAAGATTTCGCCGAACCCGGCCCCGACGATACCGACGGCCCGCTCCATATCGGCGTCAGCGTGCGCAATGAGGAAACAGACGGCCGTATCGTTGTTTTTGGCGACACCGATTTCATCAGCAACGGGCTGATCAACCAGGGGGGCAACAGCCTGCTCTTTAGCAACGCCGTCAACTGGCTGGCCGGGGATGAGGTAGCCGTAGAAGTAACTCCCCGCCAAACCATTGACCGCCAGCTTATCATCAGCCAGGCGGAATTGGTCTGGCTGCAACTGATCAGCATCTGTCTGGGGCCGCTGCTAATGCTGGTGGCTGGCTTCTTTGTCTGGTATTCCCGGAGGCAAACGGTATGAGCGGGCGCACAACGGCCGTTCTCTTTGTCATTCTGCTGCTGTTAGCTGGTTTCCTGATCTGGCAGAATCAGCAAGAAGATGAGCCAGAAATCGCCACAGTTCAGCCCACCCCACGGCCCGGCCCTGTCATCATGCTGGCCGATTATGAGATAGCCGACCTGCACCGCCTGGCAGTTACGCATGTAACAACAGGGGCAGCGCTCGATTACTTGTACGACCATGAGGCGCAACCCCGCTGGCGGCTGGCAGAGGGCGGTGAGCCGTTTGAGGGGGGGATGATGGACGTGCATGTACCTGCCTTCTTGGGGCTGCGCTACACGCGGGCTATTGACATAACAGAGCAGACCAGCCTGGCCGATTTTGGCCTGGACCCACCTGAGTATGAGATTACGATTGAGCTAAGGGGAGAAAACGGCCGTTGGCAAACCTATACCTACCACATCGGCGGCCGCACCATCGATCAGCTAGGCTACTACGTCCAGCAGGAAGGGGTTGACGATTTAATCTACATCATCCCCAGCGGCTTTATCAGCAACATTACCAATATCCTCAACGATCCCATCTTGCCTCCGTGAGACTCAGCTTAGATTGGACCAATTGACAAAACCGGTTCAATCTGAAAGGACCGGCTTATGTTATTCTTACGCGCGCTGTTTGCTTTTTTACTTGTCCCCGGCGTAGTCGCGTTTTTGCTGCCGCTGCTCATTGCTTACTTTGACCCCTGGCGCGGTGCCGAATGGGCGCCCGGCCTGATGCCGGTGGTCGTTGGCGCTTTTATCTTACTCTGGTGCGTACGTGATTTCTACGTGGCTGGCAAAGGTACCCTAGCCCCCTGGTCGCCGCCGCAGCATCTTGTCACGGTCGGACTGTACCGCCTGGTCCGCAACCCGATGTACGTCGGCGTGCTGACCCTTGTCACCGGTTGGGCGATCTACTTCACATCTCTTATCCTGGGTGGCTACGCGCTCTTTCTGGCCATTCGCTTTCATATGCATGTACGTGGCTATGAGGAGCCGTGGTTGGCGTCTGAGTTTGGCAAAGAGTGGGAAAGATACAAAACGGCTGTTCCCCGCTGGCGTCCCCGTTTACGGCCGTGGCGCGGATAATGGTGCGGTGCATGGTCACACACTTGTGGTCGCCTGGCCTGGGCAGACACTACACCATAATTCTACATTGGCCAGGAAGCGCGACACCCTCAGCACGGCGGGGGATGCTCGTGTACCTGGGTATGCGCCACCCCGCACGCTACGGCGAAATCTTGCAGCGTCTTGGGCTTCACAGCTGAAATTGCCTTTATGTATTAGGATCCGGTGGTGCCGGTGTCAGACTACAAAATCTGGACAACTTTGTAGTCTGACGGGATTCTGGTCACGCCCGAATAGTGTGGTCGCTCTTGGGCGTAGGCGGCGGTACCAGCTTGGCTTCTCCTTTATCGAGCGAGAAAGGCGCTTCCGTTGCGGCCAGCAGCGCCACTTCCAACACCTCATCCAGATGGCCCACCGGGATTAAGGTCAGGTCTTCACGAATGCGATCCGGCAGTTCGGGGATGTCTTTGGCGTTGTCTTTGGGCAGCAGCACCGTCTTGATACCGGCCCGGTGAGCGGCTATCGTTTTTTGCTTGAGGCCGCCAATAGCCAGCACCTTACCCCGCAGCGTCACTTCACCCGTCATGGCTACATTGCGGCTGACGGGGCGATTGGTAAAAGCGGAGATAACGGCCGTTGCCATACTAATGCCCGCGCTGGGACCATCCTTGGGTGTGGCCCCATCCGGTACGTGGATGTGAATGTTAATCTTGTCAAAGATGGCCGGTTCCAGCCCTAAACGACGGGCATTGGCCCGGGCATAGGTCAGCGCCGCCTGCGCCGATTCCTGCATCACATCACCTAACGAACCGGTCAGCGTAATCTTGCCGCTGCCTTCCGTCAGGCTCACTTCGATGGGTAAAATGTTGCCGCCATAGCTGTTCACGGCCAATCCCGTCACCAGGCCGATCTCATCTTCCTCTTCGGCCATACCATAGGTGAACTTCTCCGGCCCCAAGTGTTCGGTGATTTGTTCGGCCGTTACCGTAAACGGTCCCGCCTCACCACCGGCCACCTTGACCGCCAGCTTGCGGACCACTTTACCAATGTTGCGCTCAAGCTGACGCACGCCCGCCTCTCGCGTGTAGTGACGAATCAGCGTCCGCAACCCATCTTCGGTCAACGTCACCTCAACATCGGCAATCCCGTTGCCCTCAAGCTGCTTTTTCAGTAGATATTGCTCGGCAATGGCCAGCTTTTCATCCTCGATATAGCCCGGCATCTGAATCGTCTCCATGCGGTCCAGCAGCGGGGCCGGGATGGTGCTAAGCTGGTTCGAGGTGGTAATAAAGATGACGTCGCTCAGGTCAAACGGCACTTCCAGGTAATGGTCAGTGAAGCTGTTGTTCTGCTCCGGGTCCAGTACCTCTAGCAGGGCTGAGGCCGGGTCGCCACGCCAGTCTGAGCCAACCTTGTCGATTTCGTCTAGCACAACAACAGGGTTGCGCGTTTCTACATCACGCAGGGCACGGATCAGCCGGCCGGGGATAGCGCCAATATAGGTGCGCCGGTGGCCACGAATCTCGGCCTCGTCACGGACGCCGCCCAGACTGATGCGGGCCATCTTGCGCCCAATAGCCCGCGCCACGGAGGTGGCAATTGAGGTTTTACCGACGCCGGGCGGGCCGTTGAGGTTGATAATGGCCCCTTTCATTTTGTTACCGGCCAGCTTACGCACAGCCACATATTCCACGATGCGGTCTTTGACATCATCCAGACCGTAATGGTCTTCGTCCAAAATCTGGCGTACGTGATGGACATCCAGGTCATCTTCGGTGGCGGTGGCCCAGGGCAATTCGACCAGCCATTCCAAATAGGTGCGGATGACGCTGGCTTCGGCTGACTGCTGCCCCTGGTATTCCAGGCGACTGAGTTCTTTCTGGGCACGCTCCTCCACTTCGGCCGGCATTTGGGCCTCTTCAATTTTACGCCGCAGCTCTTCAATGAGGTCTTCGCCCCCTTCACCCAACTCTTTGCGAATGGCCTTCATCTGCTCGCGCAGCAGGTAATCGCGCTGCGCTTTGTCGGCCCCTTCGCGGGCTTCGCTCTGTATTTTGCTGCGGATTTCGGCCACGCGCAGCTCTTTCTTGAGAAAGTCGTTGACGATTTCCAGCCGCTCGATGCCGTTGGGATTGGTCAGCAGATCGATCTCCATTTCCAGCGACAGGTTGAGCAGACCGGCGATATAGTCGGCCAGGTCGCCCGCCAACGTTTTGGTGCGGGTAATGGCCATGACCTGCGGGTTGGCTTCACCCAGCGTTTCGGCGTATTGCTCCAGGTAGGCGATGGTTTCGGCCGTTAATTCAGGGGCTTCACGGTCAGTTTGATGCTCAAGCTCGCCAAAGTAGCCCAGCAAAAAGGGTTCGCTGTTTCTGATTTTGTCAATACGCACCCGCCGCTTGAGTTCGACCAGCATCTGCACACCCATGTGGGGGGCACGCAGCACGTCGCGCACGCTGGCCAATATGCCCACCGGCACCAGGTCTGTTTGCTCAGGCGAATCCACATCAGCCTGGTATTGGATGGTGATCAGGATGTCACCTTTTTTCTCGATAGCCTCTTGCACGGCCGCTAACGAGCGCCGCCGGCCGATAGAGATAGTGGTCGTAATACCGGGGAAAACCACGCCGCCGCGTAATGGCACCACGGGGAGCGGTTGTTGGATTGTCTGTCTATTCATGTTTGTCATAGTCTGTCTATTCCTTACCTTACCCTCTTATCCAAGTCATGCTGCTTACCAGTATGCTACAGACAAAAAGGGATCACAATAGTACGTAGTATTCTATGACACAACTGTTAACAGAACGATAGTTTTGTATCTGAATTGCGTTAGAAATATTGAGTGAAGCGTGACGGTTAGCCGCCGCGCTTCATTTTGTACAACATGCCAATCATGGCACCGAAGGCGGTGAAGAAGGCAATGCTGATTTTGGTCACATCGACGATGGGTTCTACACGAACGCCGGTGGGCGTCATGATGATAGCTGCTACGGGCCGAGCCTGGGCCGTACCCCCGCCCCCACCGCCACCGCCCCCACCGAGATTAACGGCCGTATCTGCATTTCCCTCTTGGTCCGGGGCCACACCACCGCCGCCACCAAACCCAAAGCCAAAACCGGCCGTTACCTCCGAGGCGGTAATCACCGTCTGCTCATGGGCCGTCACCGGCGGGCTAAACACCACTTCCGGCTGAGTGACGGTAAATAGTTTAGCCATTAGCTCGTTGGCCTTCTCCTGGCTGGGAATCTTCTCAATGAACATTTTGTTCAAATCATCGCTCATGGTCTCACCTCATTAATCTGTTGCGCAGAGATACGCACTACGGACTACGCCTTACGTTTCCTCAAATTGATCAACAACAGCAACACCACCACCCCATACAATCCCCACTGTACCAGCCGCGTGGGATCAGTAATAGGCTGGTAGTGGTGGCTGTTGGTTTGCTCATTGGTTACAGTAACGCCAAGCGGCCGGTTCCAGATCAGGGCGGCAAACGGTAAGCGCAACCCAATCACCTGCGCGCGGGGTGTGACGGTGATATGGCCCTGCCGGACGGAACGGCCGTCTTGGGTATAATAGATGAAGGGTGTGGTTGGCTCGTTCATGGCTGCTATTATACCCGATTTGGATTGGAACACAGGTCGTATTCTATGGTTGATCGTCTATCACCTATTTTGCAAGCACTGCCCCGGCCGGCCGAACGAAATATTGCCGTCCATGTGACCCCCGCCGCCGAGCGGGCTATTCGCAGCGGCCACCCCTGGCTGTTTGACCAATCGATCCGCCGGCTGAGTCGCCACGGCCGTTCCGGGGACCTGGCCGTTATTTTTGACCGCAAGGATCGCTTTCTGGCTGTGGGGCTGTATGATCCCGACTCGCCGATCAGAGTGCGTATTTTGCAGCAGGGCACACCAGCGGCAATCAGCCGGGCCTGGTTTGAGCAACAAATAGCGACCTCTGTGACCAAGAGACGGCCGTTACTGACCGACCAGACCAACGGCTGTCGTCTTATTCATGGCGAAAACGACGGCCTGCCCGGCCTGGTCCTGGATCGCTATGCCGACACTTGCGTCATCAAGCTCTATACCACCGCCTGGCTGCCCCATCTGCCCAATGTGTTGACCGCACTGCATGACACGGTTAAACCAGAGCGGCTCGTCCTGCGTCTCAGCCGCGGCCTGCAAGCTGATCCCGACCAACTGCACGGCTTGTCTGACGGACTGTTACTATGGGGACCGCCGCTGGATGGCCCTGTTCTATTTCGGGAGAATGGGCTGACTTTTGCCGTGGATGTGGTAGCGGGGCAAAAGACCGGCTTCTTTTTGGACCAGCGCGACAATCGGGCACGGGTCGAGCCGCTGGCAATGGGCAAGCGCGTGCTGAATGTTTTCGCCTACACCGGGGGCTTTTCGCTGTATGCGGCGCGTGGGGGAGCCACGGCCGTTACCAGCCTTGATTTAAGCCAGCCAGCCTTAGAAACGGCCGTGACCAACTTCTACCTCAACCACCACCTGCCCGGCGTGGCTGCCGCCCGCCATACGCTGCTGCAAGGCGATGCCTTTCAGCGCATGGAAGAACTGATCGCAAAAAAAGAGACGTTTGATCTGGTCATTATCGACCCGCCCTCCTTTGCCCGCCAGCAGGCGGAGACAGAACGGGCCCTGGCAGCCTATGCCCGGCTGACCGGGCTGGCGTTGCGCCTGCTACCGTCAGGGGGCACGCTGGTACAGGCCTCTTGCTCCAGCCGCGTGCCAGCAGCCGATTTCTTTGACACCATTTACCAAACGGCGCAAAAAGAAAAACGGCCGTTGCGCCAAATCGAGCGCACCGGCCATCCAATTGATCATCCTATTCGTTTCGCCGAGGGGGAATACCTGAAATGTCTGTTCGCTATCGTCTAGCTATTTGTCGCGGAACTTCGCGTCAAGCTCTTCCAGCAGTTGGGCCGCCTCTACCAGCTTATCCAGCGGATTTTCCTCACCCACAAAATAGCGGTAATCGGCCGGCATCAGGTCTAGCACGTTAATCAATTCTTCATACCGCTCTTTGAGTGCCTTGTCTGTTACCCCAAACGCTTTAGCCAGCTTTGGTCGCTCCAGTTCCGTGAAGTTCACTTTGCCGATGGCATAAGCCAACGAAGCCGCCCACAAACTGGGCTTGGCTTGCGGCAGTGGCCGGCGACCAACCGTAATGCGAAATTCCAGCCACATCTGAATCGCCTTGCCGATCTGCTGCAGAGGCATTTCTTCGGCCCGCATTGTTTCGATTAAAGAGGTCTCTACCTCATCCAGCGCCGACGAAAACAAACGCTCATACCGTTCAACAATGTCGGGATCACTTTCCGTGCGGATATAGTCACCCAACGACTGCATGGCGTGTTGGTAATCGCTGCTACGGGCGTAGGCACGCGCCAAGTTCAAATGATATTCGGGATTATCAGGATCATGCTCGGTAGCTTCCTTGAAAGCCACAATCGCATTATCAATATCCCAATTCTCAAAACAGTCCAATCCAGCTTTGTTTTGCTTAACAGCCTGACGCTTATTTTTCTCTGCGGCCATAACTCACCTTCTCGTCACTTTGCTCAGGGTGTGATTTCACTACTGCCCGCTGTAGCCAGGGGCAGCGTTGTACTTTCGGGAGAGAGTTGACGACCATGCTCATAAGCCAAAACCTCTTCAAAGGCGCGAATGGCCACTTCGAGCATGTCGCGATCCGGTTCTTTGGTGGTCAGCCGTTGTAAAGCCAGATTGGGTTGGATAATCAACCGAATGAGGGCGTTGTCCTGGTGTTTGGCAGTAAAACGTAAAAATTCATAAGCCAGCCCGGCTACAACGGGTAATAATGCAAGGCGCGATAAAATGCGCGGAATAAGATCCATATGGGGTAAAAGGGAGTATACGAGGATAGAAACAACGATTACAGTTAATAAAAAGGCAGTGCCACAACGGGGATGTTCAATAGGATAATCGGCCACTTTCTCAGGTGTTAGATCATCGCCTGCTTCGTAAGCATTGATAGTTTTGTGTTCGGCCCCGTGGTAGCCATACAGCCGTCGAATGTCGGGAACCAGGCCAATAGCCCACACGTAGCCCACCAAAATCAGCAGCCGGATAACGCCTTCAATCAGATTAGCCACCAGTGTAGAAGTAATGCCTAGCCAGATTTCAATCCGTTCGGACAAAAATGTGGGCAAAACAAAGAATAGGAGAATGGAAAAACCAAGCGAAAGGAGGACTGTACCCCACTGGGCCGGTCCTTCAAATACGGCCGCCGGGTTATCGGTGCCTTGCTTTTCTTTTTCTTCTTCCTCGATGGCCACTTCAGCAGAAAAAAGCAGACTCTTAATGCCCAGTCCAAGCGCATCCCACAACAAAATCAGGCCGCGCATGAAGGGGATTTTGGCTAGTTTACCGCCGTAAATACGGTCATTCAACGGCTCGGTGTGTACCACAATCTCCCCTTCCGGGTCGCGCACAGCCACGGCCAGGGCTTTGGTGCCTCGCATCATGACGCCTTCAATGACTGCCTGACCGCCGTAATTAACTGGGGTTAGTTGCGTTCGCGTTTCTTTGGCGGACCCTGCTTCGTTAGACATAGGGGGGATTGTACTGAGTGGGTCAAGGAGCGTCAAGAAAAGTGTGTGCCAATCACCGAAATAGGCCGCGTAAATAGCCCGATTGGACCAATTGTCGGGTCTTGGCGGTCTCATGCCGTTTGTCGTGGATCACGATGGGTGGCGTTTCTTTGGTCACGCTTCACGTTTCACGAATGATGAAAAAGTGTAAACCTCCTGACCCATTCCACGTTATAATGGAACGTATGACGATATTGCCCGCTTTGCACCGCCTGCGTGATCGGCTGCGCCAAAAAACGGCCGAATTCTCTCCCACAGCTAACACCCACCCCTACGCCGTGCCCGGCCGCTGGCTGGACATAGCCCAGGACCCGGCGGCCGTCCTGATTGACAACCCCTACCGGTTCTGGTTGGATAAGGTTGAGGCGATTTTGGCCCGGCCATCTACCCCGCGCTGTGGTGAGGGCACGGCCGCCTGGACAGAAACGGCCGTTGTCTACAACATGCTAGTTCGTAACGCCACCGCCTTTGACCATGATGGCGACGGCCGTTTGGGCAAGCCCAACGCGGCCGGTTTTTGCGAGTCGGGCACGCTGCTGAAAAGCTTGCTCCTGCTGCCCTACGTCAAGGCGTTGGGCTGCAATACTGTTCACCTGCTGCCGATCACGGCCGTTGGCCAACAGCAGCGCAAAGGGGCCGATGGCTCCCCCTACGCCGTTCGCAACCAGTACCGGCTGGATGAAAACCTGGCCGAGCCGTCGTTGGGGCTGGGCGCGGCAGCGGAGTTTGCTGCGTTTGTCGAGGCGGCCCACCATTTGGGGCTGCGGGTGGTGGTTGAATTTATCTTTCGCACGGCCAGCCGGGACGCGGATTGGGTGCAAACCCATCCCCACTGGTTTTATTGGATCGACGCCGCTATCCCCGACCGGCCGGCCGGTTCGCGTAACGGCGCACAGTTTGGGATGCCGCTCTTTTCTGAGACGGAGGGGGAGCAGATTTTGCAGCAGATTGAGCAACGGCCGTTTACCAACCTGATCCCCCCTGACGCCACCTACCGGGCTATGTACCTGCCCCCGCCCCGCCCGCAGGATGTGTTGGAGGTGAATGACGAAAACGGCCGTTGGCTGGCGCGGTATGAGGATGGTCGTTACGGCCGTATACCAGGTGCCTTTTCCGACTGGCCGTTAGACCCGCAACCGGCCTGGCACGACGTCACCTATCTGCGCCTGTTCGACCATCCCGACTTCAACTACATGGCTTACAACACACTCCGCTTCTATGACGAGCGGCTGGCCCGCCCCGAACAGCGCGTGGACGATTTGTGGCGGCAGATTGTGGGCATTATCCCCCACTACCAGCAGCAGTTTGGCATTGACGGGGCCATGCTCGACATGGGTCACGCCCTGCCCCGGCTGCTTATTGAGCAAATTATCACCGCTGCCCGCCAGCTTGACCCCGATTTTGCCTTTTGGAAGGAGGAGTTTACGGTGATGGCCTCGGCTGCGGCCGAAGGCTATCAGGCGGTTATTGGGAATCTACTCTCGTTTTTGCCAGAAACGGCCGTTTTACAAACCTTCCTCAACCAGCGAGCCAGCCAGGGCACACCCATCCCCTTTTTTGGTGCGCCCGAAAGCCACAACTCACCTAGAGCAGCCGCTCGCCCCGGCGGGGCCGCTTACGTGCGCTACGCGGCGTCTGTGGCTGCCTTTTTGCCCGCGCTCCCCTTTGTCCACAACGGGGTCGAATTTGGCGAACTGCGCCCGGTCAATACGGGCGTTGACTTTGCCCCTGGCGAACACGAACGGTACACCCCGGCCGATTTACCCCTGTTTACGACCATCCCCTTCAACTGGACGGCAGATGAAGATGGTTTGCTGACCTATTGGCAGCACACGCTCCACCTGCACCGGCGCTACCAAACGCTGCTGCGCCGGGCTGAGCCGGGCCGCCTGTGCCTGGTAGACAGCCGCGATAACCCCACGGTGCAGGCCCTTATCCGCACCGACCCGGAGGGGCAGCCCACCCTGGCCCTGGTGGTCAATCATGACTGCCAGCAGCCGCAGACGGGCACGCTGCTCCTGCCTACTACCCGCCCCTCGCTTACCGACCAGTACAGCGGCACGGTCTATCACCTCAACAACCAGCAGCTTACCGTCCACTTCACCCCCGGTCAAACCCTCTGGCTCAATCTGCTAGAGCTAGAGCAAGAGCTGGAGGAAGGGCAAGCGGCGCACTCTATCTCTATCTCTATACTCTAGCTCTCGTTCTAGCTAAAAGGAGTGTCTTATGAATCATGATGTGTGGGAGCTGGCCGGGCCGGAAACGGCCGTTGACCCTTCCCCATTTGCCGCACAGCAGTTGGTCAGCTACACGCTGCCCGCGCCCGATGTAACGGCCGCTAACTTTTTGCGGCAGGCACGGGGTCAGGCCCGTATTTATTGGCAAGACGGCCGTTCGGACGTTACGTTTGCCGGATTTGGCGTAGCCGCCAATCTATTCGCCTGGGGCGAGCGTCGCTTTGACCAGATCGAGCAGCAAGCCCGCGACCTGTTCGACGGCGCGGTGGTGCTGAATGACGGGCCCAAGCTGGCCTCACCTCGCCTCTTTGGCGGCTTTGCCTTCAACGACGACTTTTTGCCCGACAATACCTGGTCGGTCCACCATCCGGCCCACTTTGTGCTGCCCCATTACCAGTTGGTCCGCATTGGCAAAGAAAGCTGGCTGACGATTAACGCCCTGCTCCCTGAGGAGGAAACGGCCGTTTCTCTACGCGACGATTTGCACCAGGCGCTCCAGGCCCGCTACACGCTGCTGCGCCAGACAGAAGGTGAGACCGATCCCCCAACCCCATTCACCCCGCCGGCCATCAATTACCCCATGTCCCAGGCCACCTGGACGGCCAATATCAACGAGGCTCGCCAGCGCATCGCCACCACGCCGCTGCAAAAGGTGGTCCTGTCGCGGGTGTGCGAACTCCGCTTTGAGCAGCCGGTGGATGTGGATGGCGCGCTGGCTTACCTCAAAGCCCATTATGGGGGCTGCTATCGCTTTTTGTTTGAACCCCGCCCGCAGCACGCTTTTTATGGGGCTACCCCGGAACTATTGGCGCAGGTAAACGGCCGTTTATTCTACAGCATGGGTTTGGCCGGTTCGATTCGTCGCAGCCCCGACCCGCTGGAAGATGAGCGGCTGGGCCAGCAGCTTCTCAACAGCGCCAAAGACCGGCACGAGCATCAGGTAGTGGTCATGGCGCTGCTCAGCCGTTTGGCCCCTATTACCAGTAAGTTGGAAATTGCCCCCCAGCCCGGCGTCTATAAATTGAGCAACATCCAACACCTGCACACGCCCGTTCGCGCCGAGCTACAAACGGCACAGGGGATTTTGCCCCTCGTCAAGCTGCTGCACCCCACCCCGGCCCTGGGTGGCGCGCCCCGCGATCTGGCCCTGGATTTCATTCAGCAGGCCGAGCCGGTGCCGCGTGGCTGGTATGCGGCCCCCATCGGCTGGATCGATCATAATCTGGACGGGACGTTTGCAGTGGCTATTCGTTCGGCCGTTAGCCAGCAAGAGCGGGTTTGGCTCTACGCCGGGGCCGGTATCGTCGCCGATTCTGACCCCGACCTGGAATGGGAAGAAACTGCGCTCAAGTTTCGGCCGATGTTGGAATGTTTGGGGGTGGCAGAAGTATAGCGGCTTTATCTGGCTACACAGGCATCTGTGGTGAAAAGTGACTGAAATTGGAAACGATGTAGAATAGGGCTGTTTAGCCCTCACACGTTGCAAAAAGGTGAGAATAATGAGTGACGAGCTTGAATTTGTAGATATTAGCGAAAAAGGACGCAGCCGCGAGGGGAAAACGATTTCCTCAGACCGGCGGTTGTTTATGCAGTTATTGGCCTATGGGGGCTGCCACGATACGGTCCCCATCATTGAAGCGTTGAAACAGCAGGGGCTAACGGCCGTTCTTTACGAAGACCTCAACGATCCCCAGGGTATTGGGCTGCTGCTCTATAGCGAAAACCCCGACTACTTCCTGACCGAAGCGCGGGCTTTCCTCAACAGGCCCCCTTTTAGCCAGTTGACGCCTAAACCGGAATACACGATGTTCGGCCGTACTTACGCCATTGGCTACGAAGACGACCTGGACCGCGTCCTGGTGGAACGGCCGAAAGAACGCATCACCAACCCCGACCTGCTCTGGGCCATCTGGTATCCGCTGCGCCGTTCGGGGGAATTTGTTCATCTATCAGCCCAAGAGCAGCGGGCTATTTTGATGGAGCATGGGGGCATTGGTCGCGCCTACGGCCGGGCTGGCCTGGGTACCGACATTCGCCTGGCCTGTCATGGCCTGGACAAAAACGACAACGACTTTGTGGTGGCTCTCATTGGCCCCCAACTATTTCCCCTCTCCGCCATCGTCGAGCGGATGCGTCAAACCAAACAAACATCCCTCTATCTGGAAAAATT
Source organism: Anaerolineae bacterium (assembly GCA_007123775.1). Taxonomy (GTDB): domain Bacteria; phylum Chloroflexota; class Anaerolineae; order Promineifilales; family Promineifilaceae; genus SLGK01. The sequence continues at coordinate 34,101 of SLGK01000113.1, forward strand.
AGGCCCGTTTTTCATTGGCAAAGCAGCCTGGCAAGGAAAAAATTAGCGTAGTTCGTAGTGCGTAGCAACAACTCACTACGCACTACGAACTACGCACTATTCAATTAGGAAATTAATCCATGACCATCTTATCATCCGAACCAACGTCCACCTTTCTGCGGGCCTGCCACGGCCTGCCCACCGACTACACCCCCATCTGGCTAATGCGTCAGGCTGGCCGTTACATGGCCGAATATCGCGCTATTCGTGCCCAACACAGTATGCTAGACGTCATCAACACCCCTGAGCTGGCTGCTGAAGTCACCCTCCAGCCGATCAAAGCGTTTGGCTTTGACGCGGCCATTATCTTTGCCGACATTTTGCCCCCCCTCATTGGCATGGGGCTAAATCTGGAATTCGTGAAGGGGGAAGGCCCCGTTATCTACAACCCGCTGCAAGGACCGGCCGACGTAGCCGCCCTGCAAACACCACCCGCCGCCGAAACAATGCCCGCCACACTAGAAGCGATCAAACTTGTGGTGGCTGAACTGGGCCAGAAAACGCCGCTCATTGGTTTTGCCGGTGCCCCCTTTACGCTGGCCAGCTACGCCATCGAGGGCGGCGGCTCCAAAGTGTATGCCAAAGCCAAAGCGTTAATGTATCGCGAACCGAAAGCGTGGCATATGCTGATGGAAAAATTGGTCACAGTACAGGTTGATTATCTGTTAGAGCAGGCCAAAGCGGGTGCGGCCGTTTTACAGCTATTTGACTCCTGGGCCGGGTTGGCGCTGGGGGTGGACGACTACATCGAATTTGTGCAGCCCCATAACCGTCGTCTGTTTGTCGAAATCGCGGCGGCGGGCGTGCCCACCATCAACTTTAGCACCGGCACCGGGGCTTATCTGGATGAGGTGGCCGCCTGTGGTGGCGCAGTCGTTGGGGTCGACTGGCGCGTGCGCCTGGATGAAGCGTGGGAAATGATTGGCTGGCAGCGGCCGATTCAAGGCAACCTGGACCCGATTGCCCTGCTCACCGGCTGGGACCAGTTAAAAGCCCGCGTCGATGTCGTGTTGGAGCGGGCTGCACGGGGCAAAGCCCAGGGCGGCGTCAGCCACATCTTCAATCTGGGTCATGGCATTCTGCCCAATACCCCCATAGAAAACGTACAGCGGTTAGTTGAATACGTTCATGAACAGACATCTTGATGGCTCTTGGAGAATTTAGTAAGTTGATGAAGCGTATTGCGTATTGCGTATGGCGCAACCAGAAAAACTACGCAATACGGAATACGACTAAACCCCACAACCGCTGCCTCGTGACCTTTTGCATTCAATCTGTAACAGTTATGACAAATTATCGTTTTTTCTCATAGAGATGCGGCATGTCTACTAACCCAACCAACGAAGCATTGGTAGCCCGCGCTGCACAAGGAGATACGGACGCCTTTGGTGACTTATATGAACGACTGCTGGATGACATCTATCGTTATGTTTACTACCGTGTCAGTAACCAGCAAGATGCCGAAGATTTAACTGAAACCATCTTCCTGAAAGCATGGCAAGGGTTAGCCAATTATAAACCGGAAGGTGCGCCTTTTGTGGCCTGGTTGTACCGGATTGCCCACAACACGGTTGTGGATCATTATCGCACGCGCAAAATTAGTGAACCACTGGCCGACCATCCCTATCTGCCCGATGAACGAGAGTCGGTTGAAGCCCAGGTCTTCTCACGGGCCGAAGTTGAACAACTAAGACAGACACTGCAAGAAATGACTCCCATTCATCAGGAGGTATTGGTCTTGCGCTTTATCAACGGGCTATCGCCAGCCGAAACGGCCGCTGCGCTCAACAAGAGTAATGGGGCCATACGTGTGTTGCAGCATCGGGCCTTGAAAGAACTACAGGCTCTTATGGCCGTAGGTAACATCATTGATGAATAACTCAACGCAAAACTTTGCTGATTTATTAGATAGCTGTATTGACGACGTGGTAAACGGCCGTTTAACCATTGCCGAATGTCTGCGTCGATACCCCGAACACCGGTCGGAGTTAGCCGACCTGCTGCCGCTGTTAACCAAGCTGCAAGTAGGGCAGCAAGTTAGGCCCGCACCCGCTTTCCGACAGGTGGCTCGGCAGCGGTTGTTGTCACAGCTTGCACCGGCTGTGACGGCTGCTGCCCCAACCGTGCCACTTCCTTCATTATGGACCCGTTTACAAACGTGGTGGGCTGACAAGACGGCCGTTTCGCCGCGCCCCGCCCTCGCCTGGAGCCTGGCTCTTGTTCTCATTCTCTTCTTTTTTATCGGTGGGGGCACATTCTTTGCCGCTAACCAATCGCTACCGGGTGACACCCTTTATCCCCTCAATCAGACAGTCGAGCAGTGGCGCCTTGATCTGGCTCGTGACGAGCAGAGCCGTTTTGAGCTACAACTGGCCTTTGCCGACAAGCGGCTGCACGAAGCCGCCCGGCTCGCCCGCCGCGGCGATCTGGTCCGGGTGGAAGAGGCGCTGGCCGGTTATCAAGCCCTGGTAGCCAGCGCGGCCCAAACTGTAGAAACAGCCGATCCCACCCAGCAACCTTTGTTAGCCAGTCGCCTCGAAGCGGCTACGGTCATCCACGATAACAAGCTAGACCAGCTCTTTATGGCCGTCAGTCCGGACGATGAGCCACCGCCAACCGACGCCGAAACCGTAACGGCCGTTTTCTGCCAACCCGATTCTAATCTGGTTCATCCGGCTGCCAGTCAGTTAGCCAGCCAACATAACGTTGCCTACGAGGCCATCGTTGATAAATTCTGCCAGGGTTTTGGTTTTGGCGAAATAGGGTTGGCTTATAACTTGAGCGCACAGACCGATACGGCCGTTGAAGATCTATTCGCGCTACGCGCGGCCGGCTATGGCTGGGGCCAGATTATGCGGCAATACGAGCAGCTTTTGCCGCTGCTACCCGACCCGGATGAACCAGCTGACGACTCCACTGCGCCAGCCCCGCCTGGCCCGCCTGCCGACCGCCCCGTCGGACCACCCGATCACGTTGATCCACCAGGGTTAGGCCCACCAGGTGAGACTGGTCCGCGCCGCACCCCTGGCCCGCCGCACACCCCACCCGGCCGGCCAGAACTCGACATTACCCTGACACCAGGGGCTCCAAGCCCACCCGGTCAAGGTGGCCAACCGCCCGGTCAAGGTGGTCAACCGCCCGGTCAAGGTGGTCAACCGCCCGGTCAAGGTGGTCAACCGCCCGGTCAAGGTGGTCAAC
>SLGK01000139.1 GCA_007123775.1 Anaerolineae bacterium
CTCGGCAATGGTCAGGCCCGTATCCATCCCACCCACCAGCAGCGGTTCCTGGCTCCAGGGGTCCCGGAAGGCCAGCCAACGATGTCGGATTACGGCCGGTACCTGCCAGAAAAGTGCCAGCAAGACAGCCACAACAGTTGAAAGTAACAGCCCTATGGCGCTGATAGTAGCAAAAATACGACCCTCAAAACCGGCGTAAAGCATACCTAAGAAGAGTGGGCCAATAATCAAAATGGCGCCAAAGTCGGCCATACGCACCAACCCCAGCGTGGCCATACCGGCAAAGAGCAAACCAGGAACAAAATAACGCAGCGGTGGTAAGCGGAACAAGCCCAAAAATGTGCGAGCGCGCCCCTCGGCTGCTTCACCCTCACTTTCAATGTACCAGGCCAGGAAGATTACCAGGCACAGCTTGATTATTTCTGACGTCTGGATGGCCGGCAAGGGGCCAATTTGAACGGCCAGACGCGCCCCGGTTTCATCCTGGATGCCCATAAAGGCCGTGGCCAGCAGCAGAACCAGACCGGTGAGGCTGATGGTAATGGGCCAATCACGGCGCACCCTTTCTACCAAACCGGGCCAGAGAATAAACAGGGCTATAAGAAGCGTTCCCGGCAGTAAACCTCGCGTAATTTGCTGCCAGACGAAAGTGGGTGGTCGCAGCCGCCAGATCATCAGGCAGCCTATGGTTACCAGCAAGGCTACCAGCGGCAAGATTAACTGGTCTCCCTTAAAACCACGCCAGAGGAGCAGCCCATGTAAAAGGAGGAAACAGGCCACCAGCACCAGCGGCGGCAAAAGGGCAGTGGGCATAACTGGCCAGACGGCTGCCCCCTGCCGCACCTGGAGGGCTACCGGGGCTATGAGAAAGCCTTGAAAGGCCAGCAGAGCCACGATGAGCAGCAAGAAGGATTCAATGGGACGGGCGCTTAAGCGGTGCATGTGGTGATCAGTGTTCGGTAATCAGTACGCGGTATTCGGTGAGCGTTGAGCAGTTTGGTAACGGGTTTATTCGAGCAACTCAAATTCCACGTCGCCGATGGTGATGTGGGTGCCGAAGGAGATGGGTTGAGGTGTATGGGGGGCAATGATAAGGCCGTTGACCAGTGTGCCGTTGCGGCTGCCCAGGTCCTCAAGCCACCAGCCGGCCCCGTCCCAACGCAGGCGGGTGTGGCGAGCAGAGACAAATTCATCAGCCAGCACCAGGTCGTTATCCGTAGCGGCGCCCAGCGTGGCCTGGTTTTTGAGGGCCAGCAGTACGCCGGCCGTCAGGTTGGGGTCGCTGCCGCTCTGAATGACCCGTAAACGACCGGGCGCAGTCGGCCCGGCTTTCCGGTTGCCCGCCTTGCCAATTTGCTGACGCATTTCTTGCCACACAACGGCCATAACCAGAAAAAGGAACAGATAGAGCAGGCCAGCAAACAGCCATTTTGAGGTAAAAAAGAGAGGGTTCCAAATATTTTCCATTATTTCTGATCTGCGTTCCCGTTATGACTGCGGCGAGCAGCGCCGGTGAAAAATGAACGTGGCCACACCCGGCGTATCAGGTTGCGGGTTGTGGGGATCCAGGGTGGCCAGAATTATCTGATCACCATCTTGCAACAGTTGACCTTCGGCGGTGAGACGACGGCCGTTTACAAAAACCCCGTTGGTTGAAGCCTTGCCCTGGGGAGAACCGTCAAACAGATAATATTCGTGTGCGTATTTTACGCCTCTCTCGGTTGCACCGCGCTTTGCGTCGCCCACAATATAGGCGTGTTGGCCACTAACCAACCGTTTCTCCTGGATTATTGGGGCCTGTAAGTGGATGTGACAGGCAGCATCGCGGCCAATAGTTACAATGCCGGGAGATAGGGACCAGATACGGCCGTTTTTCCATAATTGAAGACAGGCCGGGTCGTGGTCTGTACCCGGTTCTGGCTGCGGCTCCGTCTGCACCCGGCAGCGAATCTGCACTTCCCCGGTGGCCAGACCTGCGGCCGGGCGCACCTCGACCCGGACCGGGCCGGCAAAGCGGTATTCTTGGCGCCCCATACGGCCGTTGGCTGTTTCCAGTGCCTGCAGCAGACGCAACTGCCAGCCATCACATACCTGCCGGGCGACCGGGTGGTAATGGCGTTCATAATTGTCCGGGTTGAGTTCAACCAGGTAATCATTGGGAACAATTTTCCGGTAGTCTACGTCTTCCAGGTGATTGTCGCTGTTTAGCAGCGCTTGCTGCAAATAGCGGTTGACGTCAGCCGGCCGGATAGGGCTGTTGCCGTGCAGAAAAGGAGGCTGGCGAATAAACTCTTGCAAACCGGCGTCAACCCGGCCCGGCAGCCGGCCCAACCGACGCAAGGCGCGGCGCAGCGGAGGCGTTTGGCGCGACGGTCCCTGGTCCCGTTTAAGCAAGCCAGCAGCAATAGCTGCCACTGTCTCCTCGGCCAGCGGTGGCGTATCGGTGGTAATCTGGGAAATGAGTGCCTGCACGGCCGCAGCATCTGACAACAGCGGCAGGTTGTCAGCCTGGTCGGTCGGCCGCTGCTGGCCCAGCCAGAAAGCGTAAACGGGTAGCGGCTGGTCTACCAGGCGCAGTTTTTGAACGTGATCGGCCACCAGTTGGGCCGCCAGTTTTGGGGGGACAGGCGGCCCAACTGGTGGTTGGCTGGCCGTGCCGGTGAAGACGGCCGTTGGTGTCAAGATTACCAGGTCCAGCAGCAGCCGGCGCTTCCCTTCCCCGGCTAAAATGAGGCCGGTAATGAGGTGGGTTGCTGGTGAAAGCTGTTCCGCCAGCGAACCGGCCAGGGTATGAACGTGGTTCGAGGTTGTGCCCGAACCGGTGTGGGTCTGTAACGACATCATGCTTCCTTCGCTCGCCAGGTGACAACCAGCACTGAATCACCAACCCGAACTGGCTCACCACCCGTCAGACTTACATCGGTAACAGCCGTTCCGCCTACCTCGGTGCCATGCCGGCTGTTCAAATCGCGCACACAAAGCCGGTCATCCTGCCAGTAAAACTCGGCATGTTGCCGGGAGACCAGCGCGTCGCCGTCCAGACGAATGATGCAATTACTGCTGCGGCCGATCCGCGCCGGTAGTTGATGTAAGACAAATGTCTGGCCGGCGTGTGGACCTTCCTCTACGGTAATAACAGGAACCGTTTTCCGGGCAGCAGTGGCGGCCAGGATTGTTGGCGGCGAGTGGGGTCCCGGCCGCTTTCCCTCAAAAATGGCGATGGTTTTAGGCGTACCCGCAGCCGCCGGTCGGGGCTTTAGCCGCGTGATGCGCCGGGGCGGTGCTGCTTGTGGTGGTTGCTTTTGCCGCCGTTGGAAGAAATACAAAGCGACCATAGCCAAAAGCCACACGGCCAGGGCGCTACAGGTACACAGCAGTATGATTAAGAATAATTGACGTTCAGACATTACTCATCATTGACAAACGATAGACCTGCTCCTCAATGCTCCCGCCTGATTATAAGGCAAAGCAGGGTGGCGTGCATCACTTTGGGCGATGAGACAGCAATTCTAAATCTGAAAATTTACTTGACACATTTTGACCCATTTTGTGTTTCAAATTCGCCCAAAATGATCGGATTCTGTCGAAAGACTAAATTATCCGGGCATTTTTGACGGCTTTTTGGGCCAAAAATACATTGTGTTGGGCCTTTTCAACCCTATCCAGCTTTGGAATGAGAATTGCTGGCGATGAGAGACAGGGTATTGTGTCGGGTAGCCAGCCAGCGAGCAGCATCACCTGCTTTGCCAACAAGCCTTACCGAACGACGTACGACCGTGTTGGACAGCAAAACAGGAGTGTTTTGGCTTGTTTGACAGCAGCTTGTGAAGTGCATATCCCCCAAAATAGTATCAGTAGATCGAAATGAGTAGCCCAAATTAACAAAAAGTGCCACTATAGGTCCTACAATCTCTCACAAAGGAGGACCTAAAGTGGCTAAACAAAATAGTAACACCAGGCAACTGAGA
>SLGK01000330.1 GCA_007123775.1 Anaerolineae bacterium
CAGTTTGCTCTGTTGGGCTGTGTGTTGGGGTTGGGCTACCTGAGCAAATCAATTATGCTGCCGGTTTCGGTTTTCTTTTTAACGGCCGTTTTCCTGGCAGCAGCGATTCAACCTGAGCAGCCACGAGTGAATGACGGAGGACCAAAGACGGAGGACGGAGGTCCGCTGTTCCGTCCTCCGTCCTCCGTCCTCGGTCCCAGTTACAGAGTCAACTGGCAGCAGGCCGTGATCGGCACGGCCGTTTCCCTGGTCTGTTTCTTACTAGTAGCCGGACCCTTTGTGGCTGTGATGTCGGTGGCCAACGGCCGTTTCACCTACGGCGACGCGGGTAAATTTACCTACGTGCGCCACGTCAACCACGTCGTCTATCCCCATTGGCAGGGCGAACCGCCCGGCGACGGCGTGCCGCTCCATCCCTCGCGCCAGATTTTCGACGACCCGCCCATCTACGAATTCGGCAGCCCTATCGGCGGCACTTACCCCATCTCCTTTGACCAATCCTATTGGTACGCCGGCGTCGAGGTTCGTTTTGATCTGGCCAACCAGCTGCGGCAGTTGCTGGCCAGCGCCCTTTTTTATGCCGACCTCTTTATTTTCCAGCAGGCGGCCGTTTTGTTGGGCCTGGCCCTGCTGTGTGGGCTGCGTCGCCGGGGTCGTTTTTCAATGATGGGCAGTCTGCGCGGCTGGCTTTTGTCCGGTGTGGGGCTGCTCGCGCTGCTGCTGTACGCCCCCATTCTGGTGGCCGGTCGCTACGTGGGCGCGTTTGTGCTATTGTTCTGGAGTGATTTGCTGGCCCAGGTGCGCGTGCCGGATACGGCCGTTGTCCAGCGCGTAACCCACTCTGTAAGCCTGTTGATGATACTATTCTTATTTGTGAACATTGCCTTGTTCAACCTGCAAGGCTTTGCCGATTTGAGCGGCGGCAGCGAACCGCCAGCGCCCACGGAAACGGCCGGTCCGCCTGACTGGCCGGGAGCAGTCGCCGCAGAACTGTGGCAGTTGGGCATAGAGCCGGGCGATGAGGTGGCCGTGATTGGCTATGCCTTTGACTCATACTGGGCCAGACTGGCACGGGTGCAAATCGTGGCTGAAACGCTAGGCTGGCAGGCCGACGCTCTCTGGCTGGGCGATTCGGTCTTTCAGCAAGAGGTTCTAGGCGTTTTTGCCAGCACCGGTGCCAGGGCCATTGTGGCCGAATACGTGCCTGCCTATGCCGACGTATCCGATTGGCATCAGGTTGGCAACTCTAACTTTTATATTTACTTGCTAGACCAGGAATATTGACCATAGAGGGTGCAGGGAACGCCAGGACAAAATCCGTGTTCCTGGTTTGGCTGCGCTCACCACAAGCCTGTGTTTATCCTTGTCCTATCCTTATGATCCGCGATCTTAGCCTGCCATTGCTGACCAAACCGGTTTTAGATGACATCAGTATCGTCATTCCTACGCTGGGACGGCCGATCCTGGAATCCTGCCTGTTTTGGCTGGCCGAAGGTACACACTGGCCGACACGTGTGATTATTGTGGACCAGGGACGCAATCCTATGGTGGCTGAATGGCTGGCGCTGCTGCAAGCAGCCGGATTGGATACCCTGTATGTACCTTCGGAGCAACACGGCCGTTCCGCCGGTATCAATCGCGGTCTGGAACAGGTGCAAACCCGCTTTGTAGCCATCAACGACGACGACTGCTTCGTTACGGCCGATTGGCTGCACAAAATGGTCACCCGGCTGCGGCAGGAACCGGGCGTTATCGTTACCGGTCGTGTAGACCAGGCAGGTGATGAAGAAGTCGCTTTCTCCGTGGTCACGGCACGGGAGTTAAAACGGTACGAACGGCCGCAGCTCAAAGCCCATCCGTTTATCGGCGGCAACGCCGGATTAGCTATGGATATTGTCTGGCGTATCGGCCTCTTTGATGAGCACCCCTGCCTGCAAGCGGCCGAAGACAGCGACTACGGCTACCGCGCCCTGCGCCTGGGTATTCCCATCGTCTACGACCCGGACATCGTGCTGCTCCACTACCACTGGCGCGATGCCAGCCAGCGGGCGGCCCGTTATAACGAATATGCCCGCAGCCAGGGTGGGTTTTACGGCACCCATCTTCGCTGGGGCAACTGGATTATCTGGCAGCAGGCAGCGCGGGATTTGCTACGTGGTCCGGTCCGCTGGGCGCGAGGGACAATTCGGCGGGATCAGGATATGATTGACCGGGGTCGGGCCGACACTTTACAATTATTGCCAGGACTCATTCAGGGACTAAGGCGAGAAAAATCGGCGCGATATCTCTCTGTGAGGACCGAAAATGATTGACGATTTAATCTATGATGTGGGCATGAATAATGGCAATGATACAGCCTATTATTTACATTGCGGCTTCAGGGTATTGGCTATTGAGGCGGATCCAACATTATGCTCCCAGGCATCTGCCCGTTTCAAGAAGGCGATAGAAGACGGTCAACTAACTATCCTGAACGTTGGTATAACCCCCCAGGCCGGCACGTTTGACTTTTGGATATGTAAGACTAACTCTGACTGGAATTCATTTGACAGAAGCATAGCTTCCTGCAATGGGTCTCCTCACTACAGCATCCAGATTCCGGGCCAACCGTTTACTAAAATTCTGGGTGATTATGGTATACCCTATTATCTTAAGGTGGACATCGAAGGAAATGACTATCTATGTATAGAGGCGCTGAACGCTGGCAGAGAGTTGCCTCAATATGTTTCTGTAGAGTTAGGTGATATATATGATTCTGTGCAAAAACTTGAGGCATTGGGTTACACAGGCTATAAGTGCATCAACCAGTATAATTTCTTACCATTGCAAATGACGCCTCTTGCGGAGACAAAACGTGTTGAACGTTGGTATCGACTTTTGCAAAGCCGCAGCATTTTTGCACGTACAATCTGTAAATTCTATGGGCGGGACAATATCTGGAACAATCTGATTCGTAAGATACCCCGCCAACAAGAGTGGACGTTTCATGAAGGCTGTTCCGGGCCGTTTGGCGAAGACACACTTGGGCAATGGCTCAGCGCTGAGGAAGTACGCAAAACATATCATTATTATTGCCAACGTCATCAAGAACGACAGAGTTCACCATCTTGGCTTTATCAGAAATACGCTTCTTGGATGGATCTGCATGCCAAAAGAGAAATATAAGGCAGGGGGTTCGGTTCAAAAAATGAAAAACCGTTTGCTATCAATTGGGCGCAAATTTCTGCCACTTGCTACCCGGCGTAAGATTATCAAGCTTACGCGCTGGCCACCAATGGGCATGGTTCGTTTTGGCAGCCTGCGCCGGCTGAAACCGATCAGCCCCGATTGGGGCATGGAGCGAGGCCAACCGATTGACCGCTATTACATTGAGCTTTTTCTGGCCGGCCATACCAGCGACATTCAGGGTCGGGTGCTAGAGATTGGCGACAACAGCTACACGCGCCGGTTTGGTAGGGCACGAGTGACGGAAAGCGTGGTCCTGCACGTGGCCGAACAAAAGGAGCATGTGACCCTAATCGGCAGCCTGACCGAACCGGATACGGTGCCGGCCGAGAGTTTTGATTGTTTCGTCGTGACGCAAACGTTGCAGGTGATCTATGATGTGCAAACGGCCGTTCGCACCATCTATAGCGGCTTAAAACCGGGTGGCGTGGCTCTGGTCACGGTGCCCGGCATCAGCCAGATCAGCCGTTACGATATGGACCGCTGGGGCCACTACTGGAGCTTCACGACCCGCTCGGTGGAGAATCTGTTTACGGCCGTTTTCCCCCGCGACCATCTGCAAATTGAAAGCCACGGCAACGTCCTGGCGGCTATCTCTTTCCTGCACGGGATCGCCAGCGAAGAACTGCGCCCGGAAGAATTGGACGCCGTGGACCCCGATTACCAACTGATCATCACCATTCGGGCCATGCGCCCCAAAGTAGAGCTATGAGATTGCCCGGCTGGAAAACGGC
>SLGK01000133.1 GCA_007123775.1 Anaerolineae bacterium
TAGACGTCACCCAGCAGGACCTTAACTCCCTCAAGGTAGATCAGACTCTTCTGGATGACATTCAGCGGCAGACCACCTACTATAACGACGACATGCAGCGCAACTTCAAGGCCCGCCTGGGCGAAATCGAGAACTTACTCTACGCTATGGAGACGCGGGGTGATGACTTTTTTGAGGAGATGATTCGATTCGGCCGTATTCCCGATCTCATCCGGGCCAGCAAGGTGGAAAAGGCGTTTGAAGATCAGGTAGTGGCCGACACGCCCCAGCAGATTGAGGCCCGAGTCAACGAACTGATCGATTGGCTGGTTGAACAGGATTTGCGTCAGTGGACGGCCGTTGCCGATCACCTGGCCCAGCGCAAAGAAGATGTGCAAAAACGGCTGGTGGGGCAGGGTGGCCCGCGTGAAGGCACCCTGGCCTATGACCGGCAGCGGCTCATCGACTCCATCGGCAAAAGCACCCGCCGCGCCGTCGAAAGCTATGACAAGGAAAAAGAAGCGGCCCACATTGGCGAGGTGGCCCGCATGGCTGTGATCAACACAGGACTGGCGGGCGTGGGCGTGGGCATTGGCACCGCTCTGGCCCTGGCTACGACCGTCGCCTGGGTTGACATTACTGGCGTTGTGGCTGGCCTGACCTCGGCCGCCTTTGGCCTGATCATTTTGCCTAGCCGCCGCCGTAAAGCCAAAGCCGAACTGGGCGAAAAACTGGCCGACCTGCGCCAAAAGCTGGTCACAGAGCTAACTGGCCAGTTCGAGCGGGAAATGCGCCGCAGCGCCCAGCGCGTCGAAGACACCATTGCCCCCTTCGCCCGCTTTGTCCGCGCCGAAAACGACAAGCTCAGCGAGCAGTACGAGCGGCTAAATGAACTAGAAGCCCACATCAACGGCCTGCGGGCGCAATTACAGGCGAGTGGTGGGTAACAAATTGATTTCTATGTTGCCCAACGTTACTGTTTACAAATTAGATGAACGAGGCGAGGAGGTGTGGCAGTATCCGGCGCGGCTGATGTCACAAACGGCCGATTTCGTGCAGCTAGAGGCTAGTTTTAACCGGGAGGATATGGACCTGGGCTTTGCCACCTTCCGGCGGGGAGACCGCTTCGTAGAGTATTTTTACACCGACCGCTGGTACAACATTTTTGCCGTCTATGGCCAGGCTGGGGAGGGGTTGAAGGGCTGGTATTGTAACGTGTGTCGGCCGGCCGTAATTAAGGATGATGCCGTTTACTGCGAAGACCTGGCCCTTGACCTCTGGTACGCACCCGGCCAATCCCAACCGCTGGTTCTGGACGAAGAAGAATTTGCCGCGCTTGACATTCCGCCCGCTGACCGGCAGCAGGCCCGGCAAGCCCTCAAACAGCTAATCCACCTGGCCCACCAAAACAAACTACCCCGCTAATAACAAAAAAACCTGACGGGTCTGCGAGACCTGTCAGGTTTATATAGCCTATGTTGGCACCATCTTTCGTTGGCGCTGCTTGTAGCGGCGATACATCAGAATGACGAGAATGATGAGGCCAATGCTCAACATGCCGGCCAGAAGAGGCAGCAACAGGGCCAACAGCGAGAGGAAGAAGGCGGCAATGTCTTCCAGCAGGCTGACGAACCAGTTGCCGCTGCCGCCGGTGGTAGCCGTGACCAGCGGCCGCGTGGTTCCCTTAGCCGCGTGAACGCCCCCCGCCAGCAGTAGACCGGCGGCCAGGGCCAGAGCCGGGTGAATTTCGGTGATGATATTGTTGTTGGCGGCAAACAAAACGGCCCCCGCCGCCGGCCGCACCAGCGTATGGATCATGTCGTTGATGGTGTCTACGGCCGGAATTTTGTCTACCGTCATCTCAATAATCAGCAACACGCTAATGATGCCGATGGCCCACCAGCTTCCCAAAATGCTGTACGGCTCGGCCAGCGTCAGAAAGGGGTCGTCCAGCGGAAAGCGGGCCGCCAGCGAGACGATCAGCAGGGGGATATAGGCATTCAAACCGGCGCTGCTGGCCAGTCCGAAGGCTGTTCCGATATTGGCGATGGCTTGAAGCATAGAGACCTCCTTTTAGGAAAGGATGAACTGTTAGACGTGAAACGTGAAACGTAAAACGTAAAGAGTAAAGAGTAAAGAGTAAAGGCTCCTTGGGAACTCAGAGCCTGCCTTGAGCTTGCCGAAAGGGGGTTGACAAAACGTATTGCGTATTCCGTAGCTCTCTCCGGTTACGCAATACGCAATATATCTAAACCCCGCGAAATCCAAAAGACCCTAAAAAGCGAGTCATTCCAGGCCGGGTAGGCCGCTCATGGTGCCGGTCAGGCTGAAACGGAAGTAGCTGATGGCGCTGATTTGTATAATAGCCAATGACAGCCCCAGCAGCAGCGGCCCCAGTGCGGCTGACCAGGTGGTGGCCTGACCGTCTCGCTGCACAATGACCAGGTAGATAATGGCGTTGATGGCGGTCAAAATGAACAGCAGCCCCAGGGTGCTTACAATCGACAATACGTAAAGAAGGGCCGGTTGGTTGCTAACGATGAGCAAAACGGCCGTTCCTGCCACCACCACCATCTCTAACAACTCTTGCCAGGAGCGCACCGCCGGCCGAAACCGTTCCGCCTTCCACAACGTTTGGCCCAGCGCGGGCAGCATGAAGGCCCCCATCGCCAGCCCCGTGCCCATGCCCGTTACCAGCCGCAGCCAGTTTTGGGGTGTATACGCCTGCGGCAGCGCGGGCAACGAATAGGCCATCGAGTTAAGGCCATCCAGCCCCATAATGGCGACAAAGGCGGCCAGCGCCACCATAATCGGTTTTGTAGGCAGATCGGCATGGCGAATGCGGCCGGCCAGACCGAGCAAGACGGCCGTTAGCGCCACCCCCAAATACATACCGGTACAGCGGGCACAGAGGGCCATCGGCCGGCCGTTGATGGTGAACGAATGGGAGATAAAGCGGTGACAAAAGGCATAGCCCGCCCAGTCAGACCCATCCAGAATCAGGCTGTTGTTCAGCCGCTCCGGGCTGGTGGCTGTGTAAAAGCCCAGAATGAGCAGGCTGCCCAGGCTGAGCAGCAGCAGCACCCAGCGCCGCTTGTTATGTGATAGTGCGTGTAAAATCATGGGCCAACTGTAACATAAATAGAAACGGCCGTCATAGCCAATTGCCAATTAGCGCCGAACGTTCTAAACTTATGGGGACAGTTGACAGTTAATAGTTGACAGTTGACCATTTAAGGAGTTAACGATGCCCACTCGTCCCCAAATTTATCATCGTCCTGATAACCTGGCCGCCGCCTGGCGAGCCTTGCAGACTCCGGACACCCACCCCCTGGGCGGTGGTACTAAGCTGCTGGCCGGACATCTACCCTTGACCGTGACCGGCGTGGTCGATTTGCAGCACCTGGGCCTGAATCAGATTGCGCTGCAAGACGGCCGTTTACAGGTCGGCGCCACCGTGCGCCTGACCGATTGGGATGCTTTTCTGGACGAACAGCCGGACAGCTCGCCCGCGCCGCTTTTACGCAGCGGCATTCGGCGCAGCGGTCCCAATACGTACCGCAATGCGGCCACCGCAGGCGGCACCATAGCTGGCCGCCTGGCTGACAGCGAACTGCTGGCCGCCCTGCTGGTGCTAGATGTGCAGCTTGAGCTTTATCAGCAAAACCAGGCCGTTCCGCTGGCTGATTATCTGGTCAGCGCACAGTCGCCCCACCTTATCACCCGCATCCTCGTTCCCTGGCAGGTAGGTCAGGGGGCCAGCGAGCGCGTGGCCCGCACCCCGGCTGACTACCCCATCGTTTCTATCACCGGTTGGCAGGGTCAGGCTGGGTTGATTCGTCTGGCAGCGACGGGATTGGCCAAACGGCCGTTTCGCCTGCCCGATATTGAGGGACCACTAACCACAGAAACCATTGCCGCCGCTACCGAAAATGCCCACAATTCGGCCGTGCATCCCGGCGACTTCCGCGGCGACGCGGGCTACCGGGCCGACATGGCCGCCGTCCTCACCCGCCGCGTCTTGCAGCAGATGGCGGGGTAGCGGGGTAGCGCGGTAGCGGAGTGGCGGGGCAGCGAAGTGGCGGAGAGACCTCGCCACCTCGCACCTTCGCCACCCCGCACCCTTAACCCACTTGCAACCCGTCGCCCAAAATGCTACGATCAGGGTGTCAAGTTGGCCGGGTGATCGCGGTCGGGGCCTGCGGGCCACCGGCTGAGGAAAGTCCGCACTCCACAGAGCATGGTGCCGGCTAACCGCCGGGCGGGGTGACCCGACGGAACAGTGCCACAGAGAGGTGTATTGCCTGAGCGGTAGTTCGCTACCGCCAGGTGAGGGTGAAACGGTGGTGTAAGAGACCACCGGCAGCGGCAGTAATGTCGTTGGCCAGGCAAACCCCACCAGGAGCAAGGCCAAGCAGGACGTGATGAGGCTGCTCGTCTCGCTAAGCGTCCGGGTAGGCTGCTAGAGGGTGTTGGCAACAGCACTCCCAGACAGATGATCACCGGCAGTCGCTGCAACCAGTGATTGCTACAGAATGCGGCTTATAGGCCAGCTTGGCAATAGTCAGGTAGTCGAGTAGTCAGGTAGTCGAATAGTCAAGTAGTCATGTAGTCGAGTAGTTGGGTGGTTGGAGGATTGTACGCTACGCACTACGCACTACGCGCTACGTGTCCAGAGGATAACTGCTTATGAGTGTCAACGTTGTATTTGTTTGTTTGGGCAATATTTGCCGTTCGCCGATGGCGGAAGCGGTGTTTCAACACTTGGTCGATGAGGCTGGCTTAAGCGATAAAATAGCGGTTGATTCGTGTGGTACCGGGGCCTGGCACGTGGGTGAAGCTGCCCATAGAGGTACGAAACAGGTTTTGGCCAGACACAACATTCCATATAACGGCCGTTCCCGCCAGGTTAACGCCGCTGATATGGACCCCGACAATTACGTGGTGGCCATGGACGACAGCAACATGCGCGACTTGAAACGCCGCTTTGGTGACCATCCTCGTCTTTACCGCCTGCTAGACTTTGCCCCAAACACCAACGAACACAATGTGCCCGATCCTTACTACACCGGTAATTTTGAATACGTTTACCAACTGGTTTCGGATGGCTGCCGCGGTTTGCTGCAAACCATCCGTGCTGAGAACAAATTGTAGACCGAGAGCGCTATGACCATCAATATAGCCGGTGCCGGCCCCGCTGGCCTGACAGCCGCCATTAACCTGGCCCTGGCCGGCCGTGACGTTGCTGTTTACGAAAAGCGAGCCGATGCCGGCAAGCGCTTTCACGGCGATTTACAAGGGCTAGAAAACTGGTCAGGTGACACAAATGTTATCCATGACCTTGAGCGGATGAACATCAAGGTTAACTTCGACTGCGATCCGCTACTCCAATTGATTACCACCAACGGTGTTCAGCAGCGCGTATCCCATTACCCCGATGACGAACCGTTGTGCTACCTGGTAAAGCGAGGTGCTTTGCCTGGCAGCCTGGACCAGGGTTTGAAAGCCCAGGCGCTGGCCGCCGGGGTTCAGATTCATTTCAATCAGGCTATTTCTGACGAAGAGGCCGATATTGTAGCCACCGGCCCCCGTTCCAAAGAGGTTTTTGCCGTAGACAAAGGCATCGTTTTTGAAACAAGCCACGAAGATATCAATATCTTTCTGGTAAATGATGATGCCGCCTACAAAGGGTATGCCTACCTGCTGATTACCAACGGCTATGGCTGTTTATGTACGGTACTATTTGAGCAGTTTCCCCGGCTAGACGATTCTTTTGAGAAAAGCAAACAGATATTCGCGGACCTGGTTCCGCTAGATATACGGAATCCGAGGGCTGTGGCTGGTGTTGGCTGCTTTTCAACCAAAAATCTGTTTCAACAGGGCCAAACGCTCTATGTCGGTGAGGCGGCCGGGATACAAGATTTGTTGTGGGGATTCGGCATCAGAACGGCCGTGCAGTCTGGTTATCTGGCGGCTGATTGTTTCTTAAACGGCCGTGACTATGCCCAGGTCGCTGCTGCCTTCTTTAGACCGAAGTTAAAGGCGACGCTGGTCGGCCGTTTTTTGTGGGAACTGGTGCGCTTCAAAGATTATGCCCTTATTGTCAATGACAGAAGCAATCGCACCACGCTGAAATCGTTTGATCTGTCAAACATCTATCGCTTTGGCTTTTGGCAAAAGCTGTTGTACCCGATTGCCCGCTGGTCCATGCAACGCCGCTACCCAAACCTGAAACTGTAAACGGATAGCCCGGAAACCGAGCTGTCCGCCGCTAACCAACAGTCTTGGGACCAGAACTCGGTTTATCCAGAGCGTAAAAAGGAAGGAAAATGAGCGAGAAAAGAGATGTCATTGTATCAGGTGCTGGCCCGTCTGGCGCGGCTACGGCCGCCATGCTGGCCCAAAAAGGGTATGATGTGCTGTTGTATGACCGATACGATTTTCCCCGCGACAAGGTCTGCGGCGATGCGGTTCCGGCCGGGGCTGTTGCTTTGCTGCGTGGCCTGGGTATGGGTGAAAAAATCGACAGAGCGGAAGCGGAAGGAAAATTTTATCCGCTGGACGGGCTGCGGATTTTCTCACCACGTGGCTATGAAATGCGGGCCGAGTTTGGTGATCACGAAAACAACAGTCGGTCATACGTAGCGCCACGTATGCACTTTGATGCCACGGTACAGGCCCATGCGGTGGATTCTGGGGCCGAGTTTCGGGTGGGCACAGTAAAGAAGCCATTACTGGAAAACGGCCGTGTTGTTGGTGTGACTGTTGCCGAAAATGGCACAACCCGCGACATTCTTGCCAGAGTGGTGGTTGGTGCCGACGGCGTCACCTCGCCCCTGGCCCGCACCCTGCGCCCAAAGAGCGACCAGCACAAAGATATGCACCGGGCTGTCGCCCTGCGTGCCTACATTGAGGACCTGGAAGAGTATCCCGGCGAAGTTGAGTTCTACTTATACAAGGAAATCCTGCCGGGCTATGCCTGGATTTTCCCTACCGGTCTCAACCAGGCCAATATTGGTCTTGGTATGCGCCTGGACCATTTTCGGCAGCGCAAGGAGAAGCTAGAGGGACTGCTCGACCAATTCTTAGCAATGCCGGCCATTAAGAAACGGCTGAAACGGGGCGGCCAACTGCGTGATGTAGCGACCTGGCAGCTCAATTTTGGGTCGCAGAAGAATTTACAACATGCTTACGATGGTGCCTTGTTGGTGGGGGATGCAGCCGGATTTATCAACCCGTTGACCGGCGGTGGTATTCATAACGGCTTGCTGTCGGCTCAGGCTGCGGCGACGACGCTTCATGAAGCGCTCCAGGCGGACGATACCAGCCTAAACCGGCTAAAGATTTATGAAAAACGGGTTCATGACAGCATGTGGGACAGCATGAAGCGGGCGTTTACGATGCAGCGCTGGTTCTTGCGTTTGCCGATTTTGGTCGATATTTTGGCCAGGCAAATGGGCAACAACAACGCCCTGGCCAGAATGTTCCTAACCAAACTTTAGACGACTATTTGGTTTGCCGATGGGCCGCCTAGCAGGGCAGATAGGCATTAACTGCTTGAGGCAGTTCAAAAACAGGGGTGTCTTTGGTGATGAGGGCATTGGCCCCGGCCGTTTTGCTGGTATCATAGGTTTCGCGGCTGTCGTCGGCCGTATACATTAAAATGCACGGTTTTTGGGCGTTGAACTGTTCGCGAATGCGGCGACACACTTCAATGCCCGACATGCCCGGCATCATCACGTCTAACAGCACAACGTCGGGCATTTCTTCATTGATCAGCTCAAGCGCCTCGGTACCATCGAGGGCTGTGCGCACGAGATAGCCCGCTGCTTCAAAGATAATCTGGCATAGCTGCACCAGTGAGCATTCATCGTCTACGACCAGGATTTTGTGTGCATCTGCGATCATAACACCATTTTACAATGATTGCCCGTTGCCGAAAATGGTAGCAAAGAACTATTCTGACGGAGGGTTCTATGAGAAACTTATTGATTCGGTTGGTGATTAATGCCGCAGCTTTGTGGGCGGCTATTGAGCTGGTTCCGGGTCTGGGCTATGAAGGGGATGTGGTAACGCTATTTATTATAGCTGTCATATTTGGCGTTGTGAATGCGCTGGTACGGCCGTTGCTCATTATGCTGAGCTGTCCTCTTATTGTGCTTACGCTGGGACTCTTTGTGCTAATTGTCAATACCGCTCTATTGTCGCTGACCATTTGGATTTCGAGCGAGGTGTTTAATCTTGGCGTCAGTTCAACCGGCTTCTGGGCTACTTTTTTTGGTGCGCTGGTCATTAGCATCGTGAGCGGTCTGCTTAGCCTGCTGCTCAAAGACAACAATGAGCAGTCGCGCCGGCGTAAAAAATAAAAAAGCCCACGCCAGCGCGTAGGCTTTTTCTAAAAAGCTAATCGTCCCAAAGACTTAAGCAGGATTTCGCCCTCAGTTGCTACCGGGGCTAAAGCTGTGTGTGGTGTCAACGTTTTGGGCCTGTGGCCCTTTGCCCTGGTCAACCAGGTCAAACGCGACCCGGTCGCCTTCATAAAGGTTGCGGTAGCCTTCACCATTGATGGCCGAATAATGGACAAACACTTCCGTTTCTCCGTTATCGGGTTCAATGAAGCCATAGCCCTTTAAGCGGCTAAACCATTTTACAACACCAGTTTCTTTACTCATATCCATAGTATATGCCTCCTAACTGCAATACTCTCGTTTGGGCGCACAGTACGTTGAGCTAAAGCCTGCCTCGGTTTCTGATTATGCAAATGCCTTTACCAGTATCGGTTGTGGCCGCAGCAATCGGACAAATTAGACTCCTCAAGACTATGTAATACACCCTATTCGGTAGAAAAAACCATAACACGATGTGGCCTACAGCGTCAAGAGGCGTGCCAAACAATTAACAGTTATTTCACGGCGCGGACCGGCGAAGCTTTTAGAGTGGCCTCCAGTAACCAGCTACGGTCGCCCGTATTGTGGAAACCCAGGCCACGGGCCAGTCGAACGGAGGCATCGTTGTCGGTACGGACGGTGTATAAAGGGCGTATCCCTGCCTGTAACAAATGATTAACGAGCGCGGCCAAGACACTACGGCCGTATCCTCGTCGTTTGGCATTGGTTTGGGTATTGACCGCAATATCGGCAAAGTGGGGGTACAGCCAGTTGACGCTGGCCGCGGCCAGTACCTCATTCTCTCCCGATCGGTTGCGGATCACAAAGCGCGGCCAACCACTTGTCCCTGTCTCTTGTGTTACCAGGACGTTGATAACCGGCTCAAAGCTGTTGGGGTCCAGGCTCATTGTAAGCAACTGCTCTTCGCGTTGGATGGTGAAGCAGGCGCGAATGAGGGGCATATAGCTGGTGGGGACGTGGAGGAGAACGGCTTGCATGGAGCTGGCCGACGCGGTCGTTTCCGGTTGAAACGCTTTATAGATTAAGGCAGTAGCCTGTTCCAAATCGGCCGGCAGGCGCATAGTCAGCAACGGCCGAAACAAATCCATTCCGGTGCGCGAGAAGGCAATGTAGCCGTCAGCCCGCTTGGTCCCAGCCGGTGTCGTCACCAGCCGGGTGCGCTCGGTCGGATGGTAAAAAGCAAAGTAAGCGGCTCTGGCATCGGCCGGCTGTCGTTCGTCCAGTAAATGGCCTATCAGGCGACGGCGCCCCGCCACTGCGGCCATCTCGTCCTTGCTCACGAATCACTCACTGCCGCCAGCGCGATCTCAATCTCGGCCGCAACGGCCGTTTTCACCACCTCACGATGAGGATCATACGCGTCCATGCTTTCTTTCTTTTCTAGCACGTTGCCGTCCACTGCCAGAATAGCCCCTGTCGGCACGCCACGCAGGCTGCCCACAATAAACAGCGCGGCGCACTCCATCTCCACCGCCAGCACGTTGGCCTGGGACATAACTTGATAATCGGCCGTATGAATCGTGGGTACGCCGGGGTAAAAATTGTCGCGGGTAATGACAATGCCACTGTGCCAGGTTTGGGGATGGTTGGTGGCCGCACGGCGCAGCGCCAGGACCATTTCCGGGTCGGCCACGGCCGGATAGCCGGGCGGCACCGTTTCGCGGCCATAGCCGGTCTGCTGCACGGCGGCCGTCACCACAACCAGATGGCCATCCTGCACCTGGGGTTGCAAGCCGCCGCAGGTGCCGACTCGGACTAACCTTTTGGCGCCGGCCGCAATTAGCTCCTCGAAAGCAATGGCTGCCCCCGGCGACCCGACACCGTGCGAACAAACCGTGACCGGCGTGCCCTGGTAAACCCCTTTGCACACATAATATTCCCGATTAAAAACCAGCTCCTCAGCCTGTTCCAGGTAGCGGGCAATCTGCTGTGCCCGCGCCGGGTCGCCGCAAACCAGCACCGAAGGGGAGACGCTGCCGATGGTCAGTTTGGTAATGGGTAATTGTCTGTTTGTCATTGTTGTGTGTAGTGCGTAGTGCGTAGATGCTTTTACGCTCTACGCACTACGCACTAAATTTTATTGAAACTCCATTGGCTGCGGCTTGTTGTCCAGGACCGCTTCGATTTTCTCCATAACGTCATCGGTGAGCTGGTCAACCAGGTCCAGGGCTTGCAAGTTGTCTTCAAGCTGAGACACTTTAGACGCGCCCATAATGACGGTACTCACGTTGGTGTTTTTCAGACACCAGGCGATGGCCAGCCGGGCCATGTTGGTCCCCAGCTCTTCGGCAATCGGCACCAGTTCCTTGACCGCTTGCAGGTTTTTCTGCCCTTCTTCGCTTTCCACGATGCGGCGCAGCCATTCGTACCCTGCCAGGTTCATACGTGAATCTTCGGGGATGCCGTCGTTGTACTTGCCGGTCAGCAGCCCGGAAGCCAGCGGCGACCAGATGGTGGTTCCCAGGCCAATGGTGTCGTAAAGACGGCCGTATTCCACCTCAAAGCGATAGCGATGGAACATATTGTACTGCGGCTGCTCCATTGTGGGCGGAATCAGGTTATACTGCCGGGCCACGCTGTGGGCCTCCATCAACTGCTGCGCCGACCATTCCGACGTGCCCCAGTAAAAGACCTTGCCCTGCCAGATCAGCTCTGTCATGGTGCGGACTACCTCTTCCATGGGCACTTCCGGGTCAGGCCGGTGGCAAAAGTAGAGGTCCAGGTAATCGACATTCAGCCGCGCCATGGCCTGATGGCACGCCTCATAGACATGCTTGCGGCTTAAACCGCGCTGGGTGGGGCCAGCATTCGGCCGGCAGCCCCACATCACTTTGCTCGACACGGTGTAGCTATCACGCGGCCACTGTACCCGCTTTAGCACTTCGCCCATGATGCGTTCCGATTCACCGTGTGCGTAAATTTCAGCATTGTCGAAAAAATTAACGCCCGCATCATAGGCCGTCACCATCAGCTTTTCGGCCAGATCAACGTCGGCCTGCGCTTTGAAGGTGACCCAGGAACCAAACGAGAGGGCGCTTACTTTCAAGCCAGATTTTCCTAATCGACGATATTCCATTAAACTACTCCTTTTTGTGGGTAAGTAAGGTTGCATATTATGGCGTGTTGCGTATTTCGTGTTGCGTAGTTCATTTTACGCAATACGGAATACGCAATACATTTAGTGTACGATCACCATCACCTGATAGCAAGCGTATTATATGATCATCTAACTTCAGTAACGAGTTAGCCCGCCTAGGGCTAAAGCCCCAGGCTAGTAAACAACGCCCCGTGAACGGGGCTTAGCCGGTTTCAACCGGCGCTGTTTACTAGCCCGGCCGTTCACGGCTGGGCGGGCCAGCCATTACCGTATTATTTTGTTAAACAGCAAAACCGGGCTAAGTTGGCTTGAGTCGGCGTTGTTAACTAGCCTGGTCGTTTACGGCCAGGCGGGTCTGCTTTACGCGATTATTTTTGTTAAACAGCAACATTTAGCGTGACATAGTTGGAATTTCTGCTACTACCTGGTTGAACGATGGACAGACGCACTACCTGGCGACAATATACCGACTTGCTGGACCAATATTTGCGTCCGCAGGGGCGGCGTATGGCGCTGCTGCTCAGCTTTTTTCTGATTGAACTGATGCTGCGGCTGGCCAATCCCCAGTTGGTGCGCCACTTTTTGGACAGCGTGGCGACGCAAGAGCCACTGCGCCAGCTTTTGCTGGTGGCCGGTCTTTTTACGCTGGTAGCCATCGCCGCCGAAGGGCTGCGGCTGGCTGTTACTTACGTGGCCGAGCAGGTGGCCTGGACGGCGACCAACGCGCTGCGGGCCGACCTGGCCGATCACGTGCTGCGGCTCGATTTGGGCTTTCACAAGCGGCATACGCCGGGCGAACTGATTGAGCGGGTGGATGGGGATGTGAACCAATTAGCCAACTTTTTCTCCCAACTGCTGGTGGAATTGGGCGGCAATTCGCTGCTGGTCATTGGCGTTTTGCTGCTGCTGTGGCGGGAGCATTGGCTGGTGGGGCTGTCGATAACGGCCGTTTCCTTCCTTGGTGTCCTGGTGCTAAACTGGCTGCGTCGTCTCACTGTGCCCCGCTGGCAGGCAGTACGCCAGACCGACGCACAGCTATTTGGCTACCTTGAAGAGCGGCTCACCGGCAGCGAGGACCTCCGCAGCAGCGGGGCCACCGACTACGCCCTCTACCGCCTCTACCCCCTGCTGGGCGAGCGGCTGCGCCGGACGATGCACGCCATGCGGGTCAACATCTTTGTCATGTCGCTGCCCAACTTCATCTTTGGCCTGGCTTACATTGCCGGTCATGTGTTGGGCTATCGCTACTTTTTAGACGGCACGCTTTCTATCGGCAGCGTCTACGTCGTTTTTTACTACGTGGACGTGATTCGCAGCCCGCTGTGGGCCTTGACGCGCCAGATTGAGGATTTGCAGCGGGCCACGGCCAGCATTAACCGCATTAACGACCTGCGGGCGGAACGGCCGTCTATCCACAATGGTCCTGGCGTGACCGTCCCCAACGGACCGCTGGGTGTCCATTTCGACGCCGTTTCTTTTCACTACGACGATGAACCGGAAACGGCCGTTCTCCACAACCTCGATTTTCGTTTAGAACCGGGCCGGGTGCTGGGCCTGCTGGGGCGCACTGGCAGCGGCAAATCGACCCTGACCCGGCTGCTCTTCCGCTTTTACGATCCGACCAGTGGCGCAATTCGCTTGCTCGGCCATAACGGGCCGACCTTCGATTTGCGCCAGGCCACCCTCTCCCAGGTGCGCCGCCACGTAGGGCTGGTCACGCAGGACGTGCAGTTGTTCCGCGCCTCGGTGCGCCACAATCTGACCCTCTTTGACGACACCATCCCCGACGCCCAGGTTTGGGCCGTGGCCGAGCAGGTCGGGCTGGCCGACTGGCTGGCTGCCCTTGCCAATGGCCTGGACACAAAGCTGGAAACGGGCACGGCCGGCTTATCGGCGGGGCAGGCGCAGCTATTGGCTTTCGCTCGCGTCTTTCTGGCCAATCCGGGGCTGGTTATCCTGGACGAAGCCTCCTCTCGCCTGGACCCGGCCACCGAATTGTGGATTGAGCGGGCCATTGACGACCTGCTGACTGACCGCACGGCCATCATTGTGGCCCACCGGCTGGCGACCATACAACGAGCGGATGAGATTATGATTTTGGAAAACGGCCGTATTGCCGAACACGGCCCGCGCAGCCACTTGGCCCAAGATACCAACAGCCGTTTTTATCATCTACTGCAAGTTGGATTGGAGGGAATGAGTGAATAGTGCGTAATGCGTGGTGCGTAGAAAGAACACCTACGCACCACGCATTACGCAATACAAATTTATGAAAACCTACCACTACTTCTGGCGGCTCATACGTTACAAGCCCCACCTCTACTTCACCGATACGTTCAACATCACCCTCCACTACGTGGCTATGACGGCCGCCGGGTTAATCATGCA
>SLGK01000339.1 GCA_007123775.1 Anaerolineae bacterium
AGCCAGGGCTGCCAGCAAGCCCAAGAGAACGGCTCGCCGGCCGAGACCGAGGACCGAGGACGAAGGACGGAGAGTGCCTTTTCCGTCTTCGGTCTTCGGTCTTCCGTCTGTCGGGGTAGTCATGAGTACGGGTTGCGTGTTGGCTAAGACCAGATTGTAAACCAGGCCGAACGCACCAACGGCCGTTCCCGCCACAATCCAGGCTATAGCCAGATTAAAAGCCACGAACTCCGGCACGGCCGCCAGCCGGGCCACAAGCGAGGTCATCACGTAGCCAAAGTAGTAGTAGCTGATAGCAAAACCGGAGAGCCACGGGTCCAGCGGCGGGTAGGTGGGGCTAAAGCTGGCGGCGTTCAGAAAGGCAAACTCCATCGGCTTTTCGGTGGCTTCGATGGCCGGGTTTTGTGCCCGCACCCAGACCCAGAGGCCGAAAATGAGTAGAAAGAGCAGCTCGGTCAGCAGAATATATCGCCAGTTTTCGCGTAGCCATCGGGGGAGAGACGGCCGTTCCGCCACCACCTCCTCAGCGACGCCCCAAATAGTGGCCCGTCGCCAGTAGGCGGCCGCTGACAGCCCGGCCACTCCCAGCAGGGCCAGCAAAATGCCGCCCAGCCCGTTGGCTACCACGCCCAGACTGGCCAGCAGCCAGAAGAGGTAGCCCACGAGCAGCAGCCCCAGCATCTTGACAAAGGCATAGCCCCGGTCCGGCAGTTGTTGGAAGAAGGTATAGGCGAGGGGAACGGCCGTTGTGCCTATCAGCAGCAACACCGCCCACCAGCGCAAAGCGTAGAAAAAATCAGTCATTGGTTAGGATTAACCACGGATGACACGGATTAAACGGATCAGAACGGATAAAAAAATCCGTAAAAATCCGTCCAATCCGTTAAATCCGTGGTCAAAATCATTCACGTACCACCCTATAAATACTCGTGCCCGGATTGCGGTAGACTTCCTCTAAATAGCCCATTTCCACCATCCGGTCAAACTTGTTTAGCCCTTCGGGATTGTAATAGGTCCATTCCAGTTGGCCCACGTAGACGTAGCTGACATCATACTTTTCTAACAGAACCAACGCCTCGTTGATGTCGGTGGTGTGGTAAAGCCGGTTGACGTCGTTGATGCGGTTGCCCACCAACCAGCCCGGCGTGGTCGAGCGCTGCTGCCGCTGGTGCCAATCCCAGCCGACGATGGTGGGCAGGCCGGTGTACATGGAGATGCGGCTGCCGATGGAGCGGTAGGGATTGCCGCTGTGGGCCTCAGCTACAATAGGCGAGCCGTCGATGTTGCGCCACATCCATTGGATGGCCTCGTAGTCGTCGGCCAGATGGACCCGCTGTGGCTGGCCGGTGTAGTCGGTGTCGCCGTAGTGGACGTACTCCATGAAGGCCATGCCGTTGAGCGTGCGCGGGGCCTCTTTGCTCATGCGAATCTCCCACTTGGCGGGCGTGGCTGTCAGCGGGTAGAGGGCGGCCAGGAAGATGAGCAGCCCCAGCAGACCGAGCCAGACGAAGCGACGGCCGTGCCAAACAGTAGGCCACACCGCTGCCAGCGCCGCCCCACCCACCACGCTCAAAATCAGCCAGACCTGCACATAAAACTTAAAGACCGTATTCATCCGGCCAATGTCTCCCTCCAGGACAAAAATCTCCACAAAGAGGGTCAGCCCCAGTGCGGAGGAGATGAGAATGAGCAAGATGCGCCGGGCCGGGGGTAAATTGGGCCGCAGACCCAGCAATCCGGACACGACAATCAACGTCAGGACAAGGGGAGCAATGACATAGCCCTGAAAATAGAGGAGCAGGATGATGAGGACGTGCAGGACCAGCGCAATAATCACCAGGGGCGCGGCCGGCTGCCATTTGACCAACTGCTCTTGCGTCCAGCCACTCGTCCAGGCGCGAAATTCGCGGGCCAGGTGGGTGATTATCAGGAAAAGGTAGAGGCCGTAAATCGCCAGATAATCGCCCACCGGCGTATACGAACCGGGCCACAAGCTGAGCGAGGTATAAGCCGTGCCGTAGTTGCTGGCAAAGGGCCAAAAAGCCAGCAAAGCCAGACCGATGAGCAGGGCCGCTTTGTAGAGGGATTGCAACAGGGGACGGAGGACGGAGGACGGAGGACGGATGGATTCTGCTCCGTCTTCGGTCTTCCGTCTTCCGTCTAAATAGGTGGCGTAAATCACGGCCAGGACACCCAGGACGATGAAGGTAGGCAGATCCCACGTATTCGTGGCCTGAAAGACGCCGATAGCGATAGCGCCGATACCCCACTGCACGGCCGTTGCAAAAGGACGGAGGACGGATGACGAAGGACGGAAGTCTCTCGGTCCTCCGTCTTCGGTCCTCGGTCCGCCGTCATCCCATCTTCCCGCTTGCAGCACCAACGCCACACACCAACCCAACGCCAGCAGCATGAGGGGCATACTGATCATGTGGGCGTGCAGGTCGCCGTAGAGGAAGGTGAAGAAGGGGAACTCCGTAATGGGCTGGACCTCGCCGGGGTTGATGCTGATGGCCCGCGAGGAGAGCCAGAACCAGTCACCGTGGGGCATGGGGGCCGGCTGGCCGCCCATCATTTTGAGACCGCCGTCGAGGGTGCGCAAGATGGTCCCCAGAATGGGCATACTCTCTTCCAGGCCGCTGCTGCCGGTGCGGTACCAGGCGTTGGCAATGACCCGAATCTGGGCCAGATTGCCCAAGAGGATGCCCAACAACACGGCCGTTCCGCCCCCCAACATTGGTAATTTATCCGACCAGAGGGGCAAACGGCTGTTTGCCCAACCCCGTTGCACCACCACCAGATTGTAGGCCAGGCAAAACAGCCCCAGCCCCACAAAGCTAAAGAGCATGGGCAGGATCAAATTGTAGGCCACGGCCGGGATGATGCCCAGCAGCAGGGCCAGCACACCCACGTAGACAAAGCCGTAGTAATAATAGTTGATATACCCTCCGGCAAACCAGGGATCGTAAGGGGGGAAGGTAGTGGATTTGAGAACGGCCGTATAATAACTCAAATCCATCGGTTTCTCACCACCCCAGATCACGTCCCACACGTCGGGGTTGCCCAGGCGGATGCCGATCATCAGCAGGTAGAGGAGCAGCGCCAGCCCTTCAACCAATCCGATATAGGCCAGATTGCGCCGCACAAAGGCGACCAATTCCGCCCAGTGGCGTACCAGAAAATAGAGACTGAGCAGAGCGAGAACGGCCGTGCCCCACAGCAGCGTCCCCCGCGTAAAAGGCAGCCAGTTCAGACTGGCCATGATCCAGCTAAAATAGGAGACGACCAGCAGCCCCAGAATGCGGGCCAGAGGATAGCCCCGGTCCGGCAGGCCGCGCAAAACGCCGAAGGTGAGCGGGAAGGCCAGCCAGCCCAACCCCACCACCGCCAGCCACCAGACAACGGCCGCCAGCCAGGGCCGCTGCGACAGCCCGTCCGGGTTGAAAAGCTCGCGGAAAGTGCCACCGGCCTGCTGGATGGCTCGCTGCTCGGCCGTGAGCGTCATGGCGTTGGGGGCCTGGCTGGCTTCCAACGGATTCATCACCACCGTGTTGTTCAGGTCCACGCTGCCCAACACCTGGATCATCTGCTCCCGGCTGAAATCGGACCGCTTGGCGAAAATCCAGACGGGCGGATGGTCGTAGACGCTGAATGCTTCTTCGGCGGCCAGCGCGCCGGGGGGCGGCCAGCCCACGTCGGGGGCTTGTCCCCAGCGCACCGTCCCGGCCGTATCGCTGATGTAGAGCGGCCCAATTTGGAAAATGTCGTGCTGCTGGTGGACCAGATCGAAGCCCAATTCGCCGCTAAAGAGGGCCTCGTAGTAGCGCATCATCAGGGGGTAGGTCAGCGGCAGCCGGGGCAGTGACCAGATGGCGCGTTGGCTGC
>SLGK01000048.1 GCA_007123775.1 Anaerolineae bacterium
AGGCATCCCAGGAAACGGCATCGCTGGCCATGAGTTTTTGCTGCAATAGCCAGGTTGTGCCACTGCGGATGTACACATAGGCAGCCCCCGCGCGGGCGATGTCGCCCGCATCAGCCCTATAAGCGCCGATAACGGCCGTGTCCCCCTCTAAAGCTACAGATTGACCAAACCAATGGGACATTCCGCCATCTGCTGCTATGACAGAATAGGACTCGACAAAATCATCTTCCTCAGCCAGGATGCCATCTGATTCGGCTGCGATCTGCTCCAGGATAACCTCACGGGCCAGGGACTCCTGCGCAGCCTCGTCGTGTCGTTGGGTGGCGGAAACGGCCGTTTCCGCTCCCAGCCCCCTATTGGCCAGTGCCAACACGCCAGCGATCATCAAGATCACCAGCGTCAATTTATTCAATCGGTTCATTACTATTGTCTCCTTTTACACTATGGGTGGACATTTGCTCCAACAAAAGGTGGCTGAGGGCGTCCAGGCTGGCAAACGGCCGTTGCCAACCCGTCATTGGCTCCGATACCTGACCCCAGGTACGGCCGTCGTCGTCCTGCCAGATGCGCAGCACAAAGGCACTGCGCCTCACCTCTTTTTCTACCATGGCGAGCAGCATAGCATATGGTTGTTGACAAATTGTTGACAGAGGGGAGTTTAGTAGTCAGTAGTCAGTAGTCAGTAACCAGTACATCATCTGACTACTGACTACTGGTTACTGACTACTGTTCAGATTGCTTCCCCCTGGCGCAGGCGGTGGGCCAGCCAGGTGGTGAGTTCGGAGGGGGTCATGTCTAATTCTTGCTGGAGGGCGATGGTGGCTGCCTGGTAGACCTTGAGGGCGCGGGCCGGCTGGCCCTGGCGGGCATAGGCCCGCATCAGGGTGCGGTAGCCCTCTTCCAGCCAGGGGCCGTTTTGGATGACCCGCCGGGCCCAGGCGGCCGCGTCGGCATACCGGTTGTGGAGCAGCAGGGCGCGGGCGGCATAGAGGCAGCCGTCCAGATAGAGGGTTTGCAGCCGCTCCCGCTCGCCCAGCAGCCATTCCTCGTAGGCCAGTTCGGGCAAGAGCGGCTGCCAGTTGTCCAGCGTCTCTAAAAAGGGGTCGGGTAAGGGGGGGATGGGTTGGTCAACGGCGGTTTGCAGCGTTTCCTGAACAATAGTGGTGGCCTGCACCGTATCCACCGTGACATGCCCATGCGGGTCAAACTGGTAAACATCCCCCTCGCTGTAAAAGTAGCGGTTGGGGCCGTTGGTCCGCATGTGGGGTTCCAGCACGCCGCGCAGGCGGCTAAACAGGGAGCGGAACGTCTTGTAGCTCTTGGCCGGGTCGGTATCGGGCCAGAGGGCGTCGAGGATGCGGTCGCGGCTCAGCTTTTGGCGATGGTGGACGGCAAAGTATTGCAGCAGCCGCAGCACAATGGGGCGGTGAAACGCGGCGGCGCTCACGACCTGCTCACCCCGCCGCAGGCCAAAACCACCCATCAGGCTGATGGTCAGCGGCGGCGGCGGGCTGTTTTCCAAGTGGGTGAGGGCGGCCTGTAACGCTTTTTTGGTGGGGCGGTCTGTGGTCTGGGCCACGGCCGTTACCAGCAGCGGCATACTCGTTTCATCCCCTATGGCGGCTAAAACAGGGGCCACGCGGCGCAAAACGGCCGTTTGCGGCGGGACCAGCAGCGGGTGGAGCAGGTGAGCCTGGCCCAACCGTTGTAAGGCAGCGGCGGCTTCTTGTTCGGCTATCCCCTCCTGCAAAAGCAGCCGCCAGAAACGGCCGCCTAGCTCCGGGTCGCGGTCGGTCAGCAGCCGCTCGTGGTGGGGCAGGGTGAGGGCGTAGAGGGCTGCCCGGCAGTGGCGTCGCCAACGGCCGTTGCCCTGTTGGTGGCAGATGAGGGCCAGCAGCGCCCGCAGCCGCACCAGGTCAGGCCGCGCCCGCATCTCAATCAGGGAGGTAGTTTCAGGGCGCAGGCTAAAATACGGCCGTTGGCCTTCCAGAAAGAGCAGCCCGGCGGCAATATCATGCTCCAGGGCCAGCAAAGCGCGATAATGGGGGAAAACGGGCGGCTGCTGGCCCAATTCCGCCTCGGCCAGGGCCAGGGCTTCAGCCAATTTTCCCTGGCGGCGCAGCAGCCAGCAGCGAGCGCGGGTCAGCGGAATCTCGCAGCGGCGGTCGCCCTCATTGAAGCTGCCGGCCATGGCCGCCAGATGTTCAGCAGCGGCCGTAAAATCGCCCACGCCCGTCGCCCGCAGCCCGCGATAATAGCTGATCCAGGTCAAATTATAGACGGCCGGAATCTCAAGCTGCTGCTCCAACTCGTCTATTGCCGCCAGATTGGTTGTCAGGGCCGGCCAAGCGGCGCTGGCAAAGTGGAGTTCGTTTTTAGTCTGGTAGGTTGTATATTGACGGCCGGGTTCGCTGGCAAAATAGTGCAGCGTACCGGCAAACTGGTCCGACGCCTCCGAAAAACGGCCCATTGGCAGCAGGGTACTTAAGGCCCGGAAAGCACGCATACGCCAGACCCGCTCCCATTCTTGTTGTGCCTCAGCCAATTGGATGGCCCGTTGCAAGATGACGGCCGCCTGGGCAAAACGACCCTGATCGGCCAGCGCCATGGCGTAGGTCTGGCTGGCGTACAGGGTGACGTCCGGTTCGGCCGATAATTCAGCCAGTTCGTGCAAATCGGCTTCGGTCGCCTCATTTTCGTCCAGTTCAAAAAAGACGAGTCGCCAGCGGGCCATCAGCGTTAGCCCCCGGTCTCCCTGCGCTTGTGACGCGGCCAACGCTGCCCGCATATAGCGGCGGGCAATTTCGGCGTGATCCTCCAGAAAAAAGAGGAAGTCGCCCAGGTTATAGAGTATTTGCGGATGTTGGCGGCGGGTCTGCTCGTCCAGCGCCTCGCCCCATCGCTTATAGGTGAGGTAACGGTCGCTCTCATAGATGTAGTCGGGAGAGACCAGGTTGATCAGGCGGGCGGCTTCGTCTTGCCAACCGGCGGCCAGAGCGTGTTCGATGGCCTGGGGCAAATCGCCCTGCGCCTCAAACCAGCCAATCGTTTTTTGCCAGAGGTCGGGCAGTTCTTCGCCACTTTGGCTTAGCAGATAGTCGCGGATGAGGTCGTGGTAGCGGAAGTGGCCCGGCCGTTCGTCAGGGTAGAGAAAGAGGTTGCGCTGCTGGGCCATCTGGCGCAGGTCGGCCGCGCTATCGTTGTGGAGCAGGTGGGCGGCCAATTCATCATTAAAGGCGAGGGGCACGGCCGTTACGCGCAAAAAGCGGACCAGTTCGGCCGGCAGATGGTTAAACAGTTCGTGGGCCAGGTAGGCAAACAACTGCTGTCGGGCCAGCTTGGGCGTGTGGCCAGTGGCAGGCAGGCGGGCCACCAGACCCAGACCCAACGGCCAGCCAGCCAACTGTTCGTGCCAGGTGGCCCACGCTCCGTCCTGGCTGGCTGAGGCGGCCAGCAGCAACCGGCATTCAGTGGGGTCAAAAAGCAGGTCGCGCTCATCCCAAAGTATGGCTTGCCCGGTAGCCAATAGATGATCCAGGCCCTGGGGCAGATAGCGGCCGCTAATCACGTAGCGATTGTCGCCGTGGGCTAGCTGCTGAGCCAGCCAGTTAACGGCCGTTTCTGAACCGGCCAGATGATGGATGTCGTCTAGCAGCAGGGTATAACCCGGCTGCTGATACGGTTGCAGCCGGGCCTGTAAAACGGCCGTGTCGCTGTCCGCTGCCGTCAGTAACAGATAGTACGTATCGGGCTGAGAGGCGGTCAACTGCTGCAACAAGAGTGTTTTGCCATAGCCGGGTGGCGCAGCTAACAAAAGGTGTCCGTCGCGCAACGCCTTTTGTAGCGCGTTTACCAGCCGGC
>SLGK01000175.1 GCA_007123775.1 Anaerolineae bacterium
AATTCAGGGGGTTGACAATGTTGCGGGTGGCGAGTGGCGAGTATGCACTCTGGACACGCGCCACCTGCAACCCGCCACTCGCTACAAAATTGCACAAAACCCCGCGAGATCCAAAAGACCCGATATATCTAGCCATATTTAATGCTATTTTTTGCAATTGGTCACAACCCTTTTTCAGGTATGATGTTGTCAGGTGCTATTGATCAGCTTACTCCATCACCCGCAGCGTGTCGGGAATATTGATGCGCTGCAAGCGGCGGAAGTTGACCAGTGGCGTCAGGGCCACGACCCCCGCGCCGAGCAGCACGATTAGGAGTACGGTGAGTGGGGCCACGCTGACTACCAGGCCAAGATTTTCAAACATGCTTTCCATGCGAGCGGCCATGAATTGATGCAGCATGAGGTAGCCTAGACCCAGGCCAATAACCGTGCCGGCCGCGCCCAGCAGTAGATTCTCGCCCATTTGCACCCACAGAACGGTGCGCGGCCGTACGCCAAAGGCAAACAGGGTGGCGATCTCCCGCTTGCGGTCGTCTATGTTAATGCTGGTGGCGTTGTAGGCGATGAGAAAAGCCAGTAGGACAACCACCCCCTGTATAATTCGCAGCATGGCGGTGAATAATGCCAATACCTCATCGAAAACGGCGAACACCTCAGCCATCGTTTGCACGGCGGCGACGCCCGGTTGGGCAAACAGGCTGCGCCGCGCCTGTTCCGGCGCGATCTCCGAATGGGGGATGACTGTCAGGAGGTTGGTAGCCATTTCTAAGCCGGTGAAGGGCGCCTGCGTCCGATCCACGTAGCTCAGGGGGCGAACGGGATTGTCATGAATGCCGGTTATGACGACCTGGCTTTCCACCAGCCGGACGCCCCTCAATCCCTCGCGCCGGGGATGCTCTAACACGGCCGTATCTCCCACCGCCAACCCCCAATCCTCAGCCATTTTTTGCGAGATGATCAAACTGACCATCCCCGCCCCAGTCGCTTGCTGGCTGGCATGGCCTAGATCGCCGGCTATGAGCTGTGGCGTCCAGATGGGGCTGTCGGGATCAAAGTATTCCAGTGTCGTGACTATCGCTTCGTCAGCGTCTGCTCCTTCGGCGCGGAGACGGCCGACCAATAGCAGCCCCTTTTCCACCTGGGCAAACAGCGGACGGCCGTCTTCGCTGGCCAAAGCGGCAACGTTCTCTACATCAGGATGGTTGGCCGGGTAGAAAGTGGTCAGATTGACGGTTAACCGGTCGGGGCTGCGGTGCAGCAAAGCGTTTTCTACCTGATTGAGCGTGGCCGCAAACGTATCCAGCAGCCCCAGGAAAAGGGTGAGCAGGATGACGGCCGTGACCAGCCCCAGGATCATTAACCCGCTGCGGCGCACGGATCGCAGCACATTTTTCAGCGGCATCTGGCTAAAGGTGTTACCGGGCAGCCGCACGCCTGTGAGCCATTGGTTCAGGCCGCTGCTGCGGGCGATCAGATGGCCGTGAATGGCCTCTAGCGGCGGCATACGCACCGCCTGCCAGACGGGCAGCAGCGTGGCCAGCAGGGGCAGTAAGAGGCCCAACAGCGCCGCCGCCATGAAGCTGGACCAGTGCAATATCGACCCCGACCAGTAGGGCAGCGGGGCCATTGTCATGGTCAGGTCGCCCAACTGCCAGCCAAAAAGCCAGCCAAAGGCCAAACCTAACGCCATGCCCAGAAAAGCGATCTGTAAACCCATCAGCAGGGGACGCAGGGCAATCCGGCTGCGGGGCACGCCCAGGGCCATGCTGATGCCGATTTGCCGCCGCTGGGATTCGACGATACGGCCGGCCAGGTTGAAGGCGGCCAGGGAAGCGCCGATCAGCAAGATAATGGCAAAGAAGTCTAACATCACCTGGTCTTCTACGGCGTCTTCGTACAGCAGGTGATGAACGGGGTCTTCTGCTCGCGTGTTGAGCGTGACGCCCACGTCAGGGAAGTTGGCAGCCACGGCCGTTTCAATAGCGGCCTGGACAACTGCCGGCTCAGCTCCTTCTTCCAGCAGAAAGAGGAGATCGTTGATCTGCCCCGGTTGCTGGTAATGGTTTTGCGCTGTGGCTAAGGGCAAAGTGACCGCCGCAAAGAAGGCTTCGCCCATTAAGAACTCGAAGCCCCCCGGCGGCGTGACCAGAAAATATTCCGGCTTCTGTCCCAGCCCCACCACTTCCACGGCCAAACCAGCGCTGAGCAGCAGTTGAGTCCCCACCTCCAGGCCATGATGGCGGGCGAATTTGAACTCCAATAGCGCCTGGTTACTGTCCCTTTCCGATAAGCCCCGCCCCGCCTCTATATGCACCTGGTTGACATGCGGGCCGCCGTCGCGGGTCTCCACGCCCATGATCTGGCCTACCACCAGGATATCCTGATCGCTGCCGGTAACCTCTACCTGCGTATCCAGCAGCAGCCGTGGTTCAACGATCCTGACGCCGGCCACCTGGCTCAGAACCGCTATGGCCTCGTCCTGCGGCAGCCAACTACCCGGCGTCAGGCGCAGGCGCAGGTCGTACATATTCAGCCGGCCATAGCTCTCGTCCATGGAATCCAGTCGCCAGCTTTCCATGCTGCCCAATCCGGCATAGATGCCCGTGCCCAGGGCAATAATCAGGGCAATGGCGATTACTTGCAGCCAGCGCTGGCGCAAATCCCGTCCGGCCCAGCGCAGCCAGAATTTCAGATTCATCACCCGCTCCTTTATTAGACAGTACCGAGTAGTCAGTAGACAGTAGTCAGTGACTATGTGACGTTTTTGACTGACTACTGAGGGCTGACTACTGACTACTGTTCACCAGTGGAGGTCGCTGATGGCCGCTTTGCCGCCACGTGGCGGGCCATCGTTTTCGATGTGGCCGCTGCTCAGTTCCACCACCCGGTCGGCAATGCGCGAAATCTCCCGGTTGTGGGTCACGACCAGAACGGTCTTGCCGGTAGCCGCCTGCGCTGCCAATAGCGTCAGGATTTGAATGCCCGTCTGGAAGTCCAGTTCGCCTGTTGGCTCGTCGGCCAGCAGGAGAGGATTGCCGGTGGCCAGGGCGCGGGCAATGGCCACCCGCTGCTGCTCGCCGCCGGAGAGTTCGTGGGGGAAATGGTTCATTCGCGCCGTCAGGCCAACCTTTTCCAGGACGGTGGCAGCCTGGCCATTGGCCTGACTTCGGCCGCGCACGTCTACGGCGAACTGTACGTTTTCAACGGCCGTTAACGTGGGAAACAGATTGAAGGTCTGGAAAATAAAACCGATCGTTTCCCGGCGGAACTTAAACTTTTCAGCCTGGCCGGCGCGGCTGAGGTCCTGACCGTTGACGACGACGCGGCCGCTGGTGGGCGTATCCAGGGCGCTGACCATATTCAGCAGGGTGGATTTGCCGCTGCCAGACGGCCCCAGGATCACCACAAATTCGCCCCGGCTCACCTCCAGGTTGACGCCGTCCAGGGCGGTCACGCTGACCGGCCCCATTTCGTATCGCTTAACCACATTTTCAAGCAGAATCATGTTGCTCCATCTCGCAATATAACGGTGACTATTCGGCGGTGTAGTGGCTTCGATGTAGGCACTCAAATCTACTCGCCGGGGTAGATAACCTGTACCCGGATCGCCGTTTTGTACCCACATGGTAATGGGCACCGGGCAGAGAGCAAGTGACAACTATCACTCCCAATCGGGGACATTTGTCACTTGCGGGTTTTCCCATTCATTGTGGTTAGGCCGCGTTATGCGTTACATCTTACTCAAACGTCACCGTCTCCATCATAGCCCAGAAAACAGCGGCAGCGGCGGCAGCCATAGCCGGCGACATCAACAGGAACGCGCTGACGACAGGCCGATCATCGGGTAACTGCCCAGTATGTGCTTTTGCCCTACGGCCGTTTATACGTCACCAGATCGTCGGCCGGGCGCAGGGGTGGGCGATAGGGTTGGCTGCCAAAGCGGGTCAACAGAACGGCGCCAAACATGAAAACGGCCGTGCCCGCCAGCAGTATTCCGCCCAGCAGCGGCAGGTTAAAGAGGAACATCAACAGCATTACACCACCAAAGGTAGTCCAACCGCACGACACGGGACGGTTGGCCCATTCCGCCAGCCAGTGGCCCAATTCCATGCCCAGGGTGATGATGCCCATGCCTGTCGTCAAGAAGAGGGCTAGACTGATGAGAACCACCAGAGGCAGCAGCACAATCGTCAGAGCCATCATCACCAGCAGAATGGGCAGCACCAGCAGCGCCAGCAGACCCAGGGATAGCGAGGCCAGCCAGTGGTCGCGGGCGGCGGCGCTGACGTGGCGCAGCGGTTGGGGCCGGCGGCTGACCCACAGTCCACCCAGGGCTGCCAGCAGCAGGGCGGAAATGAAGGAGCGCAGGAAGCTGTCCCAGCCGGTTGTTTGTGGCTGGCCTTCGAGAGGTAGGGCCAGTCCCCCGGCAACCGTCTGGCCTTGCACCACGGCCGTTTCAGCCACCACGACCATCTCACCGCTATAGCGTAGATCGCCGCCAATCACGGCCGCTGGTCCCAACGTCACCTGGCCATCCAGCACCACCAGGTCACCGGCCACGGCCCCGTCCAGGTGCAGCCTGCCGCCCACCACGTAAATCGAACCGCCTATTTGAGAATCGGGGGTAAATTCGGCCGTACCCGCCCGCAGCAGCACGTCACCCGGCAGCGGCGTATCGGCCGTAAAGCGGTGTTCGCCGTCAAAAATAAGCGTACCGCTGTACAGGCCGTCATCGCAGCCCACCAGCAGCAGCGCGGTTAAAATAATCAGGAAAAACTTCACCGCGAAGCCGCAAAGGCCGCCAAGAGAAGAGAGGCAGGCTTTGCGCTCTTGGCGTCTTGGCGGTAAGGGAATTAGATTCAAACAGTATCTTCTACTCATATCCGTGTTCATCCGTGTTCATCCGTGTCCCATTCGGCCAGAGTGCCACCAGCAACATACCCACAAAGAATAGCAGGGCCAACGCCTGCACCAGCCGCAAATGCTGCTCTAGCGGCATCCCGCTGGTATGCCAATAAATGGCCAGGGCCGTACTGAGGAAGGTAGCCGTCCAGCCGGAGAGGGCCACGCCCACGGCCGTATTGCGGCTGACCGTCTGTGGCGTGGAAAAGTCGGCCCACAGGGCAAAGTTGACGACGGTGTAAAGCGAAACGGCCGTCGCGTACAGCATCGGCGTGCCCAGGGTGGTGACAGTCGTCTCCGGCAGCAGCCAGACGCTAAAGGTGTATGAAATGTGGGTCAGGGCAAAGAGACCAAAGACCCAGTAAAAGAGGTGACGCTCATCCTCGTAGGTGTAGAGAACCCCGGCCACCAGCGCGGCCATGACGTGGGTGATGGCAATGATCAGCCGTGGCGCCTGGTCGGGCGACTGCCAGGAGCCGTCTACCAGGATGGGCGTGTCAATCAGGCGCAAAAAGCCGAGGCTGTCAATAAAGAAGATGCCGAACATGAGGGCCACAAAACCCAGGAAGCGCCGGTCAATTCGCCCCTTGCTGCCGCGCAGGAAACGGCCGTTACCAAAACGATGCGCCAACTGGTGGTTAACGGCCACCTCATTCACCCAGTCGCTGACAAAGGTGCGGCCCAGCGTAGCCAGGCCCACAATCAGCCCCAGCCCCAGAACGCCGGGAACCATGATCAGCAACATCGCCTGGCTAAACGGCTCAATCTGCCAGCCACCGGGAAAGAGGGCGGCCGCAAAATAAGCAACGGCCGTAATCGCCGCCGCCACATAACCCCGATCACGCACCGGAATCAGGTCGGTGGTCAGGCTAAAAGTGGCCGGCACACCCACGCCCAGGGCCAGCGAACAGATGACAATCCAGATGAGGAAGCCGGTGGCGCTGCTGATGTGGGGGGCAACGGCCGTTAACACCGTCTGCACCAGGACCACGCCCAACGCCAGTTGCAGCTTGACCAGCAAGCGCGTCCCCCAGCCGGAACGCATCATCCACCAGCCAAAGGCCAGGGCGACCAGGCAGGTAATCAGGGCCAGCAGCGCCATCTGTCCGGCGACGGTCGCGGCCGGCAGGGCCAGCACCCGTTCGCCCAAATCCTTGAGGCCCAACTGGACAAAGGTGACGTTGTAAAAATAGCCGATGGCCATCATGCTGATAAAAAGCAGATAGCCCGCCACCACCGGCCAGTTACGCGCCTTGAGATACCAAAAGAAATCCATGCCTCTACTATAATAAGGAAAAGCCCGGCCCGTCATCGGGCGAACGGGGAGTTTTGACCCTGGCCACCTGGCCCAATTCCGACCTGGTCAACCGGCCAGGTATAAAACTGCCCAAATGGTGGATGACCCCCTGCTGCTGCCGTGATACTGTTCAGGAGGAGGCACATTATGAAACAATCACGCATTCCTATCGGGACCATACTCAATGGCTTGCTAACGGCCGTTGGCAGCGCCTATCTCATTTGGGGACCGCTGGCCGGTGGTTGGCTCCTGGCCTTACTGGGCGGCACGGCCGTTGGCCTGTTCAGCGGCTGGTTAAGCGGGCAGGAGTCAAAACGGCGCTGGCTGCCGCTGGTTCATCTATTGATTATTGTGGGGTTTGCCGCGGCTGCGCTGATCCCCCTCTACCGCCTCAACGTCATCCTGCCGGAACGAAACGACCGCCAGGCCAACTTTGAGCGGCTGTGGCGGGCCATGGACCGCTACTACCCCTATTTTGAGCTAAAGGGGGTGGATTGGGATGCGGTCTACGGCCGTTACCAGCCCCAGGTAGCCCAAACAACGAGCGACCACGAATACTGGCGGCTGATGGCCCACATGCTGGCCGAACTCAACGACGCCCACACCGGGATGCTGTCTCCCTCACGCCAAAGCGGCCGGACTTATTTCGGCACGGCCCGGCTGTTTGGTACCGATATTCTGGTTGACGAGGTCTATCCCGTGGCCCAGGCGGCCGGCCTGGAACGGTGCGCCGTCCTGCTGGCCGTTGCTGACCGGCCCGTAGCCGAAGCGTTGGCCGCGGTGCCCGCCATTCTAACCGCCA
Organism: Anaerolineae bacterium; assembly: GCA_007123775.1. Taxonomy (GTDB): domain Bacteria; phylum Chloroflexota; class Anaerolineae; order Promineifilales; family Promineifilaceae; genus SLGK01. The sequence continues at coordinate 7,002 of SLGK01000175.1, forward strand.
GCGGCACGCGCCACAGCCAGGACGCCCTGGCCGCCGCCAGCCTGCTGAGCAGCCGCGACGACCGGCTAACGGTGACGTTTATGGACGCCGACGGTCTGATTCAGACGATCACACTGCAACAACCGGCAGAAACGGCCGTGCCTACCCCCACAACGGCCGTCATCCCCCCACCCCCCATCAGCAGTGAAAGGCTGCCTTCCGGCATCGGCCTGATTCGCATTACCACCTTTTCCGGCCGGGAGGGGCAAGCGTTGGTAGATGCCTTCGACGCCGCTCTGGACGACCTGCGCGACGCCCCCGGCCTGATCATTGACCTGCGCGGCAACGGCGGTGGCGATCAGCGGCTGGCCGATCAGATGGCCCGTCGCTTCCTGGCCGACCCCTTTACCTACGGCTATGAACAATATACCGGCCGTCTGCCCCAGCGTGGCTGGCTGCCGGGCCTTACCTTCCGCCTGACGCCCCGACAACCCCTATACGAAGGGCCGCTGGCGTTGCTCATTGACGAGTTCAATTTCAGTACGGCCGAACAGTTCATTGTGGCTCTTAGCGACAGCGGTCGAGCCACCACAGTGGGCCGTCCCACCAGCGGCAGTACGGGCAATCCCGTCACCTTTGAACTGACCGGCGGCGCGCTGGTGCGTTTCTCCACCGGCGACTTTCGCCGCAGCGACGGCACACCCCTCGAAGGGTATGGCCTTGTGCCTGACCTGCCCGTCGCCCTGACTGCCGCTGACTGCACCGGACCGGATCGTGACCTGGAAACGGCCGTGACCTTTCTGCGAACAACTGGTGGGTCGTCCGAGTAATCGCGGTATCTTGCTGCACCATCAATTTTCGGAAAACTTAGCCTGTCCTCAAAATTGATCAGAGGTAACAATTGTCAGATCAAGCAACTGGCCGTCCCCATTTCGCCATCAAAAACCTTTCCCTCAGCCGCCAGGGGCAGCTTGTGCTGCAAGACGTTTCCTGCCATGTCGCCCCTGGCGAAATCGTGGGGCTGCTGGGGCCAAGCGGCAGCGGCAAAAGCAGCCTGCTGCGCTGCCTGAACCGGCTTGCCTCGCCGCCGCCGCGAACCATTTTCCTCGACGGGCAAGATATAACCGGCCTGGATGTGTTAAGCCTGCGCCGTCAGGTGGGCATGGTCTTTCAGCGGGTGGCCCTGTTCCCCGGCACAGTGGCCGACAATATCGCCTACGGGCCTGCCCTGCGCGGCGAGACGACCTCCCCGGCCGAAATTGAGCGGCTGTTAGCCCTGGCCGATCTGTCGCCCGAACTGGCCGGCCGGGACAGCCAAGAGCTGTCCGGCGGACAGGCGCAGCGGGTTGCCCTGGCCCGTTCGCTGGCGACCAATCCCTCCGCCTTGCTGCTGGACGAGCCGACCAGCGCCCTTGACCCGGCAGCCACGCGCAACGTGGAAGCCACCCTGCTCAAATTGCGCCAGTCGTTGGGGCTGACCATCTTGTGGGTCACGCACGACCCGGAGCAGGCGCGGCGGGTGGCCGATCGGGTTTATTTGTTGGTGGACGGCCGTATCGCCGACGAGGGCGATCCGGAGGAGCTGCTGCGGGCAGACAGCCAACATTTAACCGCCCTCTTCGCCGCCGGGGAACTGGGAGGCCGCCAGACATGATTGATTTTGCCCTGCTCGACCAACTGCCTCGCGTCTTCATGTCCCTCGTCCTGGTGCTGCTGGCCGCTCTCATTTCCCGCTGGCAGCAAGTTGACCTGGAAAAGCAGATGTTGGTCGCCGTGGCCCGCGCCTTTGTCCAGTTGACCCTCATCGGCTACGCTCTCAACATCATTTTCGCCGCCGATAATCCGCTGGCGATTTTGCTCATTCTCAGCGTGATGACGGCCATTGCCAGCTACACCTCCGGGCAGCGGGGCAAAGGGACGCCCCAGGCTATGCGCGTGGCCGGCCTGTCCATCACTTTTGGCGCGGCGCTCACCCTGGGTTTGCTGGTGGGGTTGGGCGTTTTTGATTTCACCGCGCAGCAAATCATCCCCATCGCCGGCATGGTCATTGGCAATTCGATGAATGTTTGCTCGCTGGTCATGCGCCGGATGCGGGAGGAGGTTAATGGGCGGCGGTTGGAAATTGAGACGGCTCTGGCTTTAGGCGCAACCGGGCGGCAGGCGGCCCGGCCGTATCTCAAAATGGCTTTGCAAAGCGGCATGATGCCCATTGTAGACAGCACGAAAACGGTGGGGCTGATCCAACTGCCAGGGGCGATGACGGGCATGATCCTGGCGGGGGCTTCGCCGATGGAGGCGGTGCAGTTGCAGATGATTGTGATGTATATGCTCATCGGCGCGGCGGCGTTGACGGGCCTGGCGGCCGCCTGGCTCTCTTACCGGCAGTTTTTGACGCCGGATCATCAGTTGGTGGAGTTGTAACACTTGAGTCGGGTGGGATTGGATATACGCTGCTGGTATCATAGTGGAGATATATGAAACAGCTTGTGATTGCCGCAGATGTGCAGATCCTGCGGCAGGATTTGCAAAGGAAGCGAGGCCATGATTGTTATTGAAGGTCTAACCAAAAGCTATGGTCAGGACAAAGGCATTTTCGACCTGACGTTACAGGTGGCGGAGGGGGAGACGTTGGGCTACCTGGGACCGAATGGGGCGGGCAAGACGACGACGATTCGCCATCTGCTGGGTTTTCTCAACCCGGACGCCGGCCGCTGCGCCATTAAGGGGCTGGATTGCCGGGAGCAGGCGGCCGAGATTCAGGCGTTCACCGGCTATCTGCCGGGGGAGATGGCCTTTTTGGACAACATGAGCGGTTACCAGTTTCTCGACCTGATGGCCGGGATGCGGCAGATGCGCTCAACGGCCAAACGGGACCGGCTCATTGACGCCCTGGAACTGGATTGCAGCGGTAAGATTCGCAAGATGTCCAAAGGGATGAAACAGAAGCTGGGTCTGGTAGCCGCCCTGATGCACGATCCGGCCGTTCTGCTTTTGGACGAGCCGACCAGCGGCCTGGACCCGCTGATGCAGCAGCGGTTCGTGGCCCTGATCCAGGAAGAAAAAGCGGCGGGCAAGACCATTCTCATGTCGTCGCACAGCTTCCCGGAAACGGAGCGAACGTGCGACCGGGTGGCGATTATCCGGCACGGCCGTCTGGTCGCCCTGGAGGATGTCGGCACATTGCGCGCGGCACAGCAAAAGCGTTACATCGTCACCTTTGCCGACGAGAGCCAGGCCGACGCCTTTGCCCAGACCGGCCTGGCCATCGTCGCCCAAAATGGTCCCATTGTCGAAGTCGCCATCCAGGACAATCTGACCGAGTTTTTGGCCGCTTTGCCTCACTATGCCATTGCCGCCCTGGACACAGCGCAGCTGGGCCTGGAAGATATTTTCATGCAGTATTACGGCAAGGAGCAAGCCCATGATTAGCTTCCCCCTGTTTCGGGTAACCGTAAAATCCAACTATGTTATCTGGCTTGTTTTCGCCGCAATTTTGGCGATGTATTTCTCCATTATCACCAGCATGTATGACCCCGAGGGGATTGACGCGATGGAAGCGATGCTGGAAGCGATGCCGCCGCAGTTTGTAGAGGCGATGAACTTTAGCGTGGTGGCCCCCTCGCTGTTGGGCTTCCTGGCCGGTTATTTTTATGGCTTCCTGATCCTCTTCTTCCCCCTGATCTACATGGTGATTATGGCCGACCGGATGATTGCCAAACATGTGGATAATGGCTCGATGGCCTTTTTGCTGGCTACGCCCAATTCGCGGGTCAAAATTGCCTTGACCCAGGCGGCCTTTCTACTAGGCAGCATGACGCTGCTCATTGTTTTTGTCGCCGTTGTCGGCATCTTGAGCAGTCAGGCGATGTTTCCCGGCGAGCTGGAGATTGGCGGCTTTGTCCTTTTGAACGTTGGCGTCGCGCTGCTTTATTTTGCCCTCAGCGGCATTGGTTTTCTGGCTTCCTGTCTGTTCAACCAGAGCAAACATTCGCTGGCGTTGGGCGGCGGCCTGCCGGTTCTGTTTTTCGTGATTAACCTGCTGGCGAATTCAGGCGAGCAGTTGTCGGGGCTGCGCTATGCCACGCTGCTGAGCCTGTTCGACGCTGCGGCCATTGTCAACGGCGATAGCTACCTGTCCGCTTTTGCCGCCTTAGCCTTTTTGGGGCTGGCCTTGTACGCAGCCGGCGTTTACATCTTCGCCCGCAAGGATTTACCGCTGTAATGGTTGCCGTTGTCGCCGTTATTCTGCTGGCTTGATGAGTCGGGGGCAGGCGCAACGGCCGCAGCAAACAACGGCCGTTGTCCAGCTATTCATTTTGAGTGATTGGCAGCTTGATACGAATGATGGTCCCTTTTTGCAGGTCGCTTTCGGCCGTAATCTGACCCCCGTGTGCCGTCACAATTTGCCGAGCGATGGCCAGCCCCAGCCCGGAACCGCCCGTGGCCCGGCTGCGTGACTTCTCCCCCCGGTAGAACTGCTCAAATATGTGGGGCAGATCGGCCGGATCAATGCCGTCGCCGGTGTCGCTGACGATAATCGTTATGGCATCGCCGGACAATGCAGCCCGGAGGCTGACCGCACCGCCCGGTGGCGTGTGGCGCAGGGCATTAGAGAGCAGGTTGGCCAGCACGCGCCCCATTTTTTGGGTGTCCATATTGACGGGATCAATATGGCCTACCACTTCCCCCGTTAGGTGAACCTGGCGCTGTTGGGCCAGGGCTGAAAAGCTTTCCAGCGTGTCTGAAATGAGATCGGCCAGGGAGCCGGGCTGCCGCACCAGCGGAATGCCGCCCGCGTCTAGTTGGGCCATTTCAAACAGGTCGTCGATTAAGGCCGAGAGGGCACGAATGTCGCGCTGGGCGGTGTGTAAGTAGCGGTTGACGGTTGGGGGGTCTTCCACAATGCCGTCGGCCAGGGCCTCAACAATGGCCCGGATAGAAGCCAGGGGCGTGCGTAGATCGTGCCCTACCCAGGCAATCAGATCGCGGCGAAGCTGCTGGAGTTCTTGCTGCTTATAGGCGGCCGTTTCCAGTTGACGGGCCATCTCATTAAAGGTCTCGGCCAGGGCGGCCATCTCGTCACGACCCTGTACCGGCACGCGGGCTTCTAAACGGCCGTTGGCCACCGCCTGGGCTGCCTGTTGCAGCGTCTGGATGTTGTTGGCCAGGGCCGTGGAGAGAAAATAACCGAGCGACATGGCAATACCGCCGGCAAACAGAAGCAGCACGGTTGCCAGTTGCAAATCATGGTCATTGTAGAACATCAGCCGGGCCGTCACCCAGACGTTGATAAAGGTGAGCAGGCTGGCCAGGGCGTAGCCGCCCATGAGCGTCCAACTGAGGCGAGGAGATTGGCGCATCCAGCCAAAGCGGTAGGCCACGTAACCGGCGATGATGGAGATAACGGCCGTTACCGCTAAAAACAACGCCATCAGCCCAATTTCGGCCATGGGCGGGTTCATGAGAAAGTAGAAAAAAATCAGCGAGGCAACCAGTGCCAGCAGGACGCCGCCGACAAAGCGGGTCAGCAGGCGGGGCTTTTCAGGGAAGGGAATGGTTACTTGATTCATGGATGCACCTCAATGCCGGTCATTCGGAAAGACTACAAAAGTCTGCGAGACTTTTGTAGTCTGGCAACTGCATACCCTCTGTCTGTCACGGTTCAAACTTGTAACCCACGCCCCATACCGTTTGAATGTGGCGCGGTTCAGACGGATTGGCCTCAATTTTTTCGCGCAGGCGGCGAATGTAGACGGTGACAGAGCCGGGATCGATATAGTCGGTCAGCCCCCAGACTTTGTCCAGCAGTTGGTCGCGGCTAAAGACCTGGCGCGGGTGGCTGGCCAGTAGCCAGAGAAGATCAAACTCGGTAGCCGTCAGAGTCTTTTCGTCGCTGCCGACTGTGACCAGCCGCGTTTGCGGGTCGATAGTCAGATCGGTAAAGTGTAGGGGCTGCTCGGTGGCAACGGCCGTTGATCTTTGGCTGCGGCGCAAAACGGCGCGGGCGCGGCTCACCAGTTCCTGGGGGCTAAACGGCTTGACGACGTAATCGTCGGCCCCCATTTCCAACCCGGCAATCCGGTCCGCTTCTTCACGCCGCGCCGTGAGCATGATAATAGGCGTATCGCCCCGTTCGCGCAGCCAGCGGGTGATTTCGTAGCCGTCTACCTGGGGCAGCATCAGGTCTAGCACCACCAGATCGGGCATCTGTCGGGTCATAATAGTCAGCGCGGTACGGCCGTCGGCGGCGTACAGCGGTTGATAACCGGCCCGCTCTAAATACAGCCCGACGACTTCACGAATACTTGGCTCATCTTCCACGATTAAGATTGTTTGACCTGTCATACGTTACCTCTCATTATGGACCAAAATTCTTACAGCTTCATGACATCCTGTGCAACTGGCTTAAGGGATTTGTAAGAAGTGTGTAACGGCCGTTTAAGGTATTGTCCGTATGCTGGCTGAATTAGCAACCTGAGTCTGTCTGGCGGTAACGGCCGTATCAGGCAGCGGTTAATTTGGAGGTATAATAAAAGCAAATTGATTTCATAGTATAGCATTGTAATACGTTGTTTTATGTTGTATACTTTAAGCATGAAATTGTCCGACTACGCCAAGTCCATTGGCATCACATACCGTACTGCCTGGAACCACTTTCGCGCTGGTAAAATCCCCGGAGCCTACCAGCTACCCACCGG
>SLGK01000177.1 GCA_007123775.1 Anaerolineae bacterium
GGACAGTGTACAATACGTGAAGCGTGACACGTGAGGCGTGAATTCTGTTTGGTCACGTTTCACGCATCACGTTTTACGTTTTACGTTTTACGTTTTACCTAAGGAATCTATCATGCACGATGCCTTCCCGCCACCCGGCTATATGCTGACTGAATCGGCCGTGGCCGGCATTACCCTCTACAAACCGGCCCCTGACCATGGTCCCCACCAGAAGGTGGTCAATTTCCGCTGCCCCCACTGCGACGGCGTGACCGCCTACAGCACCGATAACGGCGGCCTCACCTGCGGCTACTGTGGCTATCATGAAGCGCCCCAGGTAGAACAAGTCGGCCGTCAGGCGGAGGAATTTGAGTTCACCGTCGAAGCGTGGGAACGCTCCAGCCACGGCTGGGGCCAGGCGCGTAAAGAGCTGGAATGCCAAAGCTGCAGCGCTCATACCACCCTCTCGACCGAGATGCTGACCCACACCTGTCCCTTCTGCGGCAGCAACAAGGTGGTCCAGATCAAAGCGCCGCAGGACGTGCTGCGTCCCCGTTTCCTCATTCCCTTCGACCTGACCACCGACCAGTGCCGCCAACAGGTCGGCAAATGGCTGGGCAGCAGTTGGATGGTACCCAAAGGATTGCAGCGACTGGGTCGTTCGACCGAGTTTGTGCCCATTTACATCCCCTTCTGGACCTTTGACGCTCGCACGACGGCCGCCTGGCGGGCGGAGGTAGCTCATACCCAACGGTATACGGTGCGCGTCAACGGCCGTACCCAAACTCGCACCCGCACCGTCTGGCGTTGGGAGTCGGGCAACGTCAGCCACTTTTTTGACGATCTGCCCGTACCGGGCAGCAACAAACTCAGCCCTATCCTGCTCAGCCAGATTGACCGCTACGACCTGGACAGGCTGGTCGTTTACGACCCCGCCTTCCTGGCCGGCCTGCAAGCGCAGGCTTACGACATTCCGCTCGACGCTGCCTGGGACCAGGCCCGCCAGCAAATGCGGGTCACCACCAAACAGGCGTGCCGCCGCCAGGCCTCCTCCAACCGGATGCGAAATTTCAGCATGAACCTGGACTTCAGCGAAGAAAGCTGGCGTTACATCTTGCTGCCTCTTTACCTGGCCGTCTACCATTATGGGCAGCAGCCGTACCAGATCATGATCAACGGCCAGACGGGGCAAATCGCCGGGCAGCGTCCGGTCGACTGGCGCAAAGTGGGCCTGGCCATGGCGGCCGCGCTACTGCCGGCCCTACTGACAACCCTGATTGCCCTCATCTTAAGCTGGTGGCAGCCGGGTACGCCTGTTTCCACTTTCTTAATGGCCGCCTTTGCTTTCCTCGTATTTGGCGGCATTGTGGCCGCGCTGATCTTCAACAAAGCTCGTGGAATGGATGAGATATGATGGCTGACTCCTGGCTCGACCAATGGCCGGCCGCCTACCAACCGGCCACCTGTGAACAGTGTGATTGGATTCTCCTGCTACCGCCAGCGCAGCTTGGCGACCGCTGTCCCCACTGCGGCCAGGCCGGTTTTGCCGCCCTGGACCCCAACGCCGACCGGCCCGTTTACACGCAACCGCCGGAACTAGTAGCCCCCTTTGGCCTCAGCCGGGAAAAACGGGAGCAGGCCCTGCATAATTTCACGCGGCGGGGCTGGTTTGCCCCGGAGGATTTGACGGTGGCACGGTTAAACGGCCGTCTTCACCCCCTCTATCTCCCCATGTGGCTGGTGGATGCGGACGTAACGGCCGTCTGGCAGGCAGAAATGGGCTTCGATTATCAGGTGGTCAGCCATCGGGAACGGTATCAAAACGGCCGTTGGCAGAGCCAGGAAGTGCGCGAAACCCGCGTCCGTTGGGAACCCCGTCTGGGCCAGGTACAGCGCCACTACGACAACAGCCGCGCCCCCGCCCTGGAAGAGCAGCCCCAGCTAGATCGCGCCTTGGGCCGCTACCAACTGGATGAAACCCGACCCTATGCCGCTGCCCAACTGAACGGGACCCTGGTGCGCCTGCCTAACCGCCCCCCCGACGACGCCTGGACCGACGCTGAACTGGCCATCAAAAAACGAGCCATAACCGACTGCCAGACAGCCGCCCAGGCCGACCACCTGCGTGACTTCCGCTGGACGGCCGAATTCCACAACCGGCACTGGACCCAACTGCTGTACCCCGTGTACGTCACCCACTACCGCGACGACGAAGGCCACAGTTATCCTGTCCTGATCAACGGCCAGACGGGGCAGTTGAGCGGCACCTTCCGCGCTTCCAGCCAACGGGCCTGGCGGGTATCGAAGTGGATTGGGGTGGGAACGGCCGTGTTGCTCCTCCTCACCCTGCTGCTCCTGCTCCTGGCCAATTTCCTGGAACCACAACTACTACCTCTGGCCAGCCTCACTCTCCTCCTGGCATTAGTTACAGGTGCCGCAGCATTCATTCCACCCATTTTGGCCCGGCAGACCAATAGGAAACCAGGTTAGAACTCAAAGATTCCTCCCTGGTTGAGACCCTGTTTTCGCATTTTAGGCCGGTTGCTTTTGAGCAGCACAGAACATCGCTGATAATCACCTTACACATTTATTCGCCCGGGGTTGCGGCACAGCGGAAACCAACACGGTTGTGTGCATGTGTGGGCAGAGGGTTACCCCGAACAGCGACCCGCATGTAGAACCAGTCGTTGGCCCACGCGCCACCCCGCAGCACCTTCGTTGTACCTGTCTCCGGCCCAGTCGGGTTGGCGTAAGGTGACTGGCTGTAATAGGTATCACTATACCAATCATTGACCCATTCCCATACGTTACCAGCCATATCCAACGCGCCATAAGGGCTGGCCCCGGCTGGGTGACTGTTTACCTGGCTGGTATCGCCAACACAGGCTGTTCCAGACGGATGGTTATGGTTGGCCAGGGCACAAGTGGGCAAATCGTCACCCCAGGGATAGGCCCGCACTGTCACACCACGGGCCGCCTTCTCCCACTCCGCTTCTGTCGGCAGGCGCTTGCCAGCCCAGGTACAGTAATCGGTGGCCTGGTGCCAGTTTACCCAGAGGACTGGGTAGTCAGCATAGGTTACGTTGTCATAGTACGAAGTCCGGGTACTGGAGGAGAAGTGCCAAGGTGGATCACAGGCCCCGGTGGCCACACATTGGGCATACTGGGCATTCGTCACAGGGGTGGTGTCAATATAGTAGTCATCCAGGTAAACAGTGTGGAGAGGCAGTTCAGGAGGTGGGCAACTGTGAATACCATTGTGATCAGGATGGCAGCCCATTGAGAACTCCCCAGCAGGTACAGTGACCATTCCAGGCGGGGGAGGTGCTACAGGGTTAATAACCAGCGGCAGGTAAATGCCGAAATCGCCACCAAAACTTTGATAAACATTTGATCTGATTGTCAATTGGGCCGCAGTCTCGGCATTAGTAGTCTGAGCGACAACAGCAAGCTGCTTCTGGGAGAGGGGGATAACCGGCAGCAACAACAGTAATAGCAATAGTAAAATAATGGGGCGCTGGTTACAAGGCTGCCAGTTCATGATATTTCCTCCCGTATTGAGTATGCCATCTACTAATGCCGGTATTCAGTAATCAACAAGCGATGGATGATTCTCTCTGATAGCCTGCCAATGACCTGGCAAGGATTTAGGAAACATGGTACTGATAAGAAACAATTGGCGCTAAGTATATCACAAAAAAAGAATGCAAATGGCAATAAAAAAGGTCTTTTGGCAATGACCTACTCTCCCAGGGGGTCGCCCCCCAAGTACCATCGGCGCTGTTGAGCTTAACTGCCGGGTTCGGGATGGGTCCGGGTGTACCCTCAACGCTCCTA
>SLGK01000157.1 GCA_007123775.1 Anaerolineae bacterium
CAACAGCATGGGTTAGACACGTTTGGCGTGGACGATTGGCAGGCGGCTCAGGCTGCGCGTGAGGCGCTGGCCGTTGGCCCGGTCTACGTTGTGCCCGATTTGCTCCATGAGGGCCGTCCTACCTTTGATTTACTGCTGCGGGACACGGCCGTACAGCCCACTACCGGCCTGAACTGTTTGCCTTACCATCCGGGCCAGACTCAAACCTATCTGATCGACACGCGCGTTGATGATGATCTCCTGAGCCAATTGGTTGCCAGGTTTCCTGAAGGGGAGATACGGTCGTTGCTTTCCGAAATGGTGCTGTTTGGCCTGACGGCCCCAGCTATCACCCAGTATGAGTCGGCCGTTGCTTTTGGCCCACTGCAACTACTGGCTTACGACGTTGGTTCTCCTACAGTCGATGGCCTGCCCGTGCGCCTCATCTGGCAGGCTCAAACCAGCCCCATTCCGGCCGATTACACTATTTTCCTACACCTATATCTGACCGGGCAGACCGATGCCGCACCGCTGGCACAGCGGGACAGTATGCCCTGTGCGGGGGGCTATCCCACCACCCGCTGGCAGGCCGGCGAAGTGGTCATTGATGATCATTGGCTGCCGCTGCCAGAGGAGGCCACTGGCGACATGGTTTTAGCGTTAGGTCTTTACGCCTGGCCCAGCCTGGAGCGCCTAACTCTGTCGGAAACGGCCGCTACCTTGCCCGGCAATCGTCTCATCCTGGGAGAAATCAGGCTGGATTAGCTGTGGGGTTGTTCGACCCAGGCTACGGCCGTAACTCAAGCGGATAGAGCGGATCCAACTCATCCCGATTTAGCACGGGCGAACGCTGTAAGTCCGGCCAGGTGTACATGCCCACATGGAAATGGGCAATGGCGGCCTCGGGCCGCTCAAAAACGGCCCAGGTAAGCAGATGATCGCCCGCCTGCCAGGCTTCCGAGGAGGTAGGCCCATCTTGTATCGCTGCCGGACCATCGTTGTCGGCCAGATAGAGGTGGTTAAACTGCTGAAAATGGCCCGCTGGCGGCGTTTGACCGATGCGCCAATAGGTTAGCAGCCGCATCTGCCCCGTTGCGGGCAGGTCTTGAAGCTGCCAGCCATGCAGGACTGCTCCGTTGGCTAATTCCTGTGGTTGTTCCAGCAAAGTGAAACCAGACAGCGCGACCTCATCAATAGTCAACGCCAGATACGGCATTTCACCCTGGCGCCGCGGTAACTCTCGGACAACGCCCGGCGGACCAACGGCCGTTACCACCTCCCAGGCGGGTAGATAGTCGTAGGTAAACAGCAGATGGCTTGGTTCATCAGGAATCAGTAGAGCATGACGGCCGTCTACGCGCTGGGAGGGATAATCCCATAGCAGCACTTTGAACATAGCCACATCGCCAAAGAATTCGGGTCTGTCGCCGTAGGCAGCGACGACGATAGGCCGGCCGTCGCCGGTCAACTGATCGACAGCCGCCTGGGGATAGGCAAGCGGCGTGCCCATCCCGCCCGGCACAAACTGGTCGGCCACAATGGTAAGGGTTTGCTTAACGGCCGTTGCCTGGACGGCAGCAATAAAAACGGCCGTGGTTAGGACCAGGCCGCGCCACCAGCCGGGCCAGCGGTCGGCCGCCGCCGCTCCCATCAACAAGAAGAGCGCGGGCAACGAAACCAGCAAATATTGAACATAGACCGGCGTCTGCGGCACGAAGAAAAGTAGGGGAGCAGCCACGGCCCAAACCAACACCAGGCGGCTCAACAATGGACTGTCGCCCTCGTTGGGGGTGCGGGTTGTCTCTCTGTTTCGGGCCAGGAAGGGCTTAACCAACTGCCAGCCGACCGCCAAAACCCCCACCGCCAACAGGCCCACAGCCAGCCAGCCGACCGCCTGTAGAGCGGCAGCCAGCGGCTCAGGCCACGCCCAATCATGATTAAGCCACAACCTCTCCCAATGGCGACTGCGGCCCAGCCAGCCTAACTGCTCCCAACCGGCCAGGCGGTTGGTCTCGCGGTCCGGGCTGCCGCCGGCAAGCATCTCTGCGACCAGAGCCAGAGAGCCATCGCCGCTGCGCCAGATGAGGAGAATGGGTGGTAGAGCAGCCAATAGAGCCAGGATTAACCCGGCGGTTATTCCGCGCCACCAGCGCCACAGGCGGAAACGAAACCCCAGCCACAGCGAGACCAACGCCAGGGCGAAGCCGGCAAAATGAAGCTGACCCACAAATCCGGCCAGGAAAGCGTGCAGCCCCAGCCAGCGGCCGCTACCTTTTCGTAGCCCTATGACAAAGGCAATGGCCCACAGGATCGCGCCGGGCACTAGCAAGTTCTGGCTCCAAATGCTGCGGGAATAGAAGATGAGGTAGGGAGATGTGGCCAGCAGCAGCGCGGCTACCAGACCGGCCGCTCGCCCCCAGGCAGTCCGACCCAACCACCAAATGCCGCAGACGGCCGTTAAATTCAGCAACCCCACCAATCCCGTCGCCACCAGTGGGTTGAGTGAGAAGCGGTAGGGAATGGCAAAAAACCAGACGGTTGCCGGAAAGTTGGGCACGCCAGTTGAAGATTGCATTCCCAGAGCGGCCCAGTTGCCTTCTCGCGCCATACGCAAGGCCAGGTCGCTGACGCGGGCTTCATCAAAACCAAAAGAAACCACGCCTGGCCAGCCCAGGCGCAGCCAGGCAGCGAGCAGCAATATCAGAGACAGGGCGACCGCCTCGATCTTATGCTGCTGCAGGTAGATGCTGATCGTTCTCACCGAAATTAATCTTCCTCATAATAGGCCAGTCTAAAAACCGTCCGCCATTCTAACAAGGATGCGAAACTGCAACAATGTTACACAACCGGCTATAATTCATTTGCTAATGTAAGAGATGCGGAGCGCCAGCTTCTTAGCCGGCCCGTCGCCAGCAGGGATGCTGGCGCTCCATTTGCAGTGGAGACAACATGCGCCGCGGCGCACCAACAAACGGATGAAAACGGGACGCAGATTTTGTCTTTCTTTCGCAAGAAAGAAACGAGTAACGCAGATTTTTCTGTTTTTAATCTGCGTCATCTGCGTTAATCTGTGACCTATTTTTTAGAGGACTGGACACTGGCGTTTTTGCCCGCCGCCAGTGTAGCGCGATTTGCCAAATCGCGTTACGCTGCCAGAGGTCAGCGTAACTTTCGCCAGACTCCAGTAGAGGAGAAACACCACATTGCCTGTCTCGCATCATGCTAAGCGGTGGCTGCACCGCGGCCTGCTTTTGCTGGGGCTGCTGCTGGCAATTTTGCCGGCCGCATCCCCCTATTTTGGCAGCGATGAAGTGCCCCGCACCAATGACATCCTGCCCCATCTCTACCGGGTGCTGGCGCTAGACTTGATGGTAGGGGACGGCTACATTTGGCCGCGCTGGTCGTCTGATCTGGTACACGGCTTTGGCTACCCCGTCTTCAACTTTTTCCCCTCGCTTTCCCATTGGACGGTGGAGATTTTTTATCTACTGGGGCTGCCCCTGACGACGGCCTACCGGCTGGTGGTGGTGCTGCACTTGTGGCTGGCGGCGGTGGGGGCTTACGCGCTGGGACGGGTCTGGCTGCGGCCGGCGGCGGCCTGGCTGGTAGGGCTGGCTTATGCCTACAGCCCCTACATGCTCTACGATTTCCACGTGCGCGGCAGCCTCCCGGAGGGGCAGGCGTTGGCCCTGCTGCCTTTTTTGCTTCTGGCGCTCTGGCAAACAACACAAATATCTCACCGCGAAGAGCGCGAAGGACGCCAAGAATTTAAGCCCAAAACTTTGCGTTCTTTGCGTCTTTGCGGTGGGAAAATATACCATCAACTTA
>SLGK01000037.1 GCA_007123775.1 Anaerolineae bacterium
CTACGCTTTTGCCCAATCCCCCACCAGCGGTCGGGAAATGATCCTGCGGCTAGACGTAAACAATCCGGCTCAGCCAGAAGAGATGGACAGCATATTGCTTGACCGGAATCTGCGTATCGAAGCGTTAGCGGCCAATGAGCGCTGGCTGGCGGTCTCCCTCTCTGCTTTCGACACTGCCGAGCAAGATCATTCCCTGATTATTTACGAACAAGCCAACGGCGCGTTAACAGAAAGAAGGACCATACCGCTGCCGCTCGCCCCCACGACCTTGTGGCTGCAAGATGATCTCTTGTTGGCCGGTGGCGGCGGTACGTTTCGGGATGATGGCTTCCTGCAGCTTTACCAGATGCCTGAAGGAATACCACTGACCAGCCGGCGTATGCCCGGCGTATACGATGCCGTCATGGCTGAGAACAATCTGGCGTTGGTAACAACCCAGACCGACCGGCGGCTGCTGGTCTTTGACTTCACCGATCCGGTTCTGCCGCAGGCGGTGGGGGCCTTTGACCTGCCCTTCCATCGTGGTCGCCTGGCTGTCTCCGGCGACTATATGGTCGTGGCCGACCAGATGATGGGCCTGTATCTGCTGCGGCTTGAGCGGTAAAACCTGGGGTGCGAGGCACGGGCCGAACGGACTTGGTTAACCACGATCCTGCTGGCCCGTGCCTTGCACCGCCACAAGCAGCGCCGCTTGTAAGGTTAAATCGCCGTTACGAAACGGGCCAAATCGTTGACAAAAGGCAGACAGAAATATACCATTCCTACATGAAGCATTTGAGTTGGAATGTCGAAAAAAATGAGCTTCTAAAGCAAATGCGCGGCATTTCCTTTACAGAAATTGCTTACCTGATTGAAAACGGTAAACTGTTAGGCATCGAGGAAAATCCCGGCTATCCAAACCAGAAGATTTATATCGTGGAAGTAGACAATTACGCCATTGTGGTACCGTTTGTAGAAACCGATACAGAAATTTTCCTCAAGACGGCTTTTCCCAGCCGCAAATACAGTAAACGGTACGGTTTGAAGGGGGAATGATGAGTAAATTTAAGTCAGAGGCTTTTATGCCGCTAGATGAAGAAGAGCGAAAATTGATGGCATCGCTTGAAAGTGATACCTGGCGGCCGGTAGCTAACTTTGAAGAGGAAAAAGAAAAGGCAGAAACGGCCGCTCGTAACACTATCAAAAAAGATAAACGAATCAACTTGCGCCTGACGCAAAAAGATTACTATGAGATTCAGGTCAAGGCAATTGAAGAAGGGGTGCCCTATCAAACGTTAATTGCCAGTATCGTTCACAAATATTTGAACGGGCAGTTGATAACAAAAGAATCCTAGCCCAACCCAATTTCCACACATACCGCGAGGTGACCGACCATGACACAGCAAGCAAACGGACAATACAGCGACGAAGCCCGTATGGCTAAATTTGAGGCCCGCATTGAGCGGGGCGAAAAAATCGAGCCGGGCGACTGGATGCCCGAAGCCTACCGCCAACAGCTTATCCGCATGATTTCGCAGCACGCCCACAGTGAACTGGTGGGGATGCTGCCCGAAGGGGCCTGGATCACCCGCGCCCCCAACCTGCGGCGCAAGCAGGTCCTTCTGGCTAAAGTGCAGGATGAGGCGGGGCATGGCCAATACCTCTACCACGCCGCCGAAACGCTGGGGGCCAGCCGCGAAGAGATGACGATGGCCCTGCTAGACGGCCGTGCCAAATATGCCAGCGTCTTCAACTACCCCACCCTCAACTGGACCGACGTGGCCGTCATCGGTTGGCTGGTCGATGGCGCGGCCATCATGAACCAGACGATGCTGGCCCGCTGCTCCTACGGCCCTTACTCACGGGCGATGGTCCGCATTTGCGCCGAAGAGGGCTTCCACAAAAAGCAGGGGCAAGAGATGGTCATTCAGTATGCCCAGGGTACGCCCGCCCAAAAACAAATGGTTCAGGACGCTATCAACCGCTGGTGGTGGCCCACGCTGATGATGTTTGGCCCGCACGATTCGGAGTCGAAAAACACGCCCCAACTGGTGCGCTGGGGCATCAAGACCAAAACCAACGACGAGCTGCGCCACGAGTTTGTCAACGAACTGGTCCCCGCCCTGCACGCCCTCGGCCTCTCCGTACCTGACCCGGAACTGTGCTACGACGAAGCCAACGAGTGCTGGGTTTCCGGCCCCATTGATTGGGATGAGTTCTGGCGCGTGGTCAAAGGGGATGGCCCTCTGAACAAGGAGCGTCTGACTGCCCGCCGTGATGCCCACGAAAACGGCCGTTGGGTGCGCGAAGCCCTGGTTGCCTATGCCGAGCGCGAAGCGCAGCCTGTCGCTGCTTAAAAGAATTCACCGCCAAGACGTGAAGGGCGCGAAGAAAAAATCTTGGCGTTCTTTGCGTCTTAGCGGTAAAGAAAAAAGATGAGAAATAATTCCGACTGGCCCCGCTATGAAGTGTTCCAACAGGACCGGGCAAAACGGCCGTTTCAAAACGTCGGCTCCGTCCATGCCCCTGATGCTGAGATGGCCCTGCTCAACGCCCGCAACGTCTTTGTGCGCCGGCCCCAGTGCCACGCCCTGTGGGTAGTGCCGGCCGACGCTATTTTCATGAAAACGGCCGAAGAGCTGACCCTCGACGATTCCTGGCAGCAAGCAGAAAGCGCGGGACAACCCGAACCCTACGCCGTTTTTACCCGCACCAGCCGCCGCCGCACCATGACCCACGTCGAGTACGCCGGCGAGATCGAAGCCGATTCGCCAACCGCCGCCATGAAGCTGGCCCTGAGCCAGTTCAGCGACAGCGACCCGTTCGTCTGGTGGGTCTGCCCCGCCCGGCTGGTCCACAAAGCAGACGAAAACGACAGCGACACCCTCTTCGGCCCGGCCCAAGACAAAAAATTCCGAATGCCGAATGAGTACCGGACGGTGTTTACGATGCAGAAAATGAAGCGTGAAACGTAGTGCGTAAAACGTAATGCGTAAAGCGTAAAGACTGACACCCTTACGTTTTACGTTTTACGTTTTACGCTTTACGCTACTTATCTGAACGACGAAAAGGATTTCCCACCCCATGACCCCTGAACTGCAAACCGCCCTGGCCAACAAACTGCTGGCCCTGGCCGATGATGAACTGATTTTAGCCCATCGCCATTCGGAATGGGCCGGGCATGGCCCCATTCTGGAAGAGGACATCGCTTTTGCCAACTTGTCCCTGGACGAGATGGGCCATGCTACGCTCTGGTATGGGGCTTACCAGGAATTGACGGGCGAATCGCCTGACCGGATGGCCTTTTTCCGCGACGCGGCCGCTTTTCGTAACGTGCAGATGGTGGAGTTACCCAACGGTGATTGGGCCTTTAGTATGCTGCGCCAATATCTGTTTGACACGGCCGAAATGGTCCAGCTCACTCGCCTGGTCGAGAGCAGCTACCAACCCATCGCCGCCGCCGCCGCCAAAATCCGGCTGGAGGAGTTGTACCATTTGCGCCACACCAGCCAGTGGGTCAGGCGGTTGGGCTTGGGGACAGATGAGAGCAACGGCCGTATGCAGCACGCCCTCAACCAATTATGGCCCTACGCCCAACAACTGTTCGTGCCCCTGCCCGATGAGTCTTTACTGGTTGAAGCGGGGATGGTGGGCGTCTCTCGCTCCGCGAGCGAGACACCGGCCGAACTTTACCAACAATGGCTGCCCACGGTGCGCGACCACCTGACCAACGCCGGCCTGTCCATACCCGACAACGATCAGCCACCCACCACCAGCCGCGCCGAGCATACGCCCCACCTCACCGCGCTCCTGGCTGAGATGCA
>SLGK01000023.1 GCA_007123775.1 Anaerolineae bacterium
TGTCCAGAGTGCATACTCGCCACTCGCCACCCGCAACATTGTCAACCCCCTTTCGGCAGGATCGAGGCAAGCTCTGAATTCCCAAAGAGCTAATATTGATTGACCAATAGCGGCCCTCTTGCTATACTAAATCCCGCATAACAATAGACACAGAGACGTTGAATGGGAGTAGTAGGCAGGTCTAAACGGCTTAGAGAGTGGGGTCATCGGCTGCAAGCCCCGCATACCGACAGTCTGCCGAAGTCGCCCAGGAGTTGTTTTGGTGAACGGCCGTTCTGCAAAGGAAGAAGGTAGAAGACAGAAGGAAGAAGGCCGCTAGTCAGAACCGGGTCAGCCCGTTACAGCTTTTGAGTGTCGTAATTCAGCGATGTAGACCGATTACGTACTACGCACTACGAATTACGGAAACAAGGTGGTACCGCGTGAGACAACTCTCTCGTCCTTGACTGGATGAGAGAGTTTTTTATTGCGAGGTGGCGAGGTGGCGGTGTCGCGAGGTAGCAAGGTGGTGAGGTGATCTGGTTACTTCGCCACTTCGCCACTCTGCTACTCCGCCACAAATAGGAGATAATTATGCAAGAGATGCCCAAAGCGTATGATTTTAGCACGACCGAGGAACGGCTCTACCATTGGTGGGAAAAGAACGGCTGGTTCAAGCCAGAAGCCCGGCCGGCCGATGCCAAACCTTTCACCATTTCCATCCCGCCGCCCAACGTGACAGGTGAGCTGCACATGGGCCACGCCATGTTCGTGGCCCTCGAAGATTTGATGATACGGCGGGCGCGGATGCAGGGGTACGCTGCCCTCTGGGTGCCTGGCACCGACCATGCCGGGATTGCCACACAGTTGCAAGTTGAAAAAGCGTTGGTCGCTCAGGGTACGTCCCGCCAGGAGTTGGGTCGTGAAGCTTTTGAAGACGCGATGTGGGAATGGAAGGGTCGCTATGAAGGGCGCATAATCAACCAGTTGCGCGGCCTGGGGGCCTCCTGCGACTGGGAGCGGCAGCGTTTTACGATGGATGATGGCCTGTCGGCTGCGGTGCTGGAATCGTTTGTGCGGCTGTACCGGACGGGGCTGATTTATCGCAGTGAGTATCTGGTCAACTGGTCGCCGGGACTGCAAACGGCCGTTTCTGACCTCGAAGTGGAATACGGCGAAGAACAGGGCTTTCTCTACCACTTCAAATATCCCTTGAAAGAGGGCGGCCATTTGCCCGTCGCTACCACGCGGCCAGAGACGATTCTGGGGGATACGGCCGTTGCTGTCCACCCCGACGACGACCGTTACCGTGACTATGTGGGGAAAATCGCCCTGGTGCCCATGCTCAACCGGGAAATCCCCATCATTGCCGATGATTACGTGGACATGAGCTTCGGCACCGGCGCGCTCAAAGTGACGCCCGGCCACGACCTCAACGACTTTGAAATCGGCAAACGCCACAACCTGCCCATCGTCAACGTTATGAACAAGGATGCCACCATGAGCGAAGCGGCCGGCCCTTACGCCGGTTTGGACCGGGACGATTGCCGTAAACAGATGTGGGCCGACATGGAAGCAGCCGGTCTGACCCTCGAAGTCAAGCCCCATACCCTCAACGTGCCCCGTAGTCAGCGCGGTGGCGAAGTGGTTGAGCCGCTGGTCAGCACCCAATGGTTCGTTAACGCCAAACCGGCTGCCGAATTGGCGTTGGCGGCTGTTCGCAGCGGCCGTATCCAAATTGTCCCCGAACGCTTCAACCGCGTCTGGGAGAACTGGCTGACCAACATCCGCCCCTGGTGCATCAGCCGCCAGTTGTGGTGGGGCCACCGCATCCCCGTCTACTACGTCAACGGCGACGAAAGCCAATACATCGTAGCCAAGAGCGAAGCCGAAGCCTACGCCCTGGCACAAGAACAATATGGTCCCGACGTAACGCTCACCCAAGACCCCGACGTGCTAGATACCTGGTTCAGCAGCGCATTGTGGCCCTTTTCTACATTGGGCTGGCCGGCAGACACGGCCGATCTGCAACGCTTCTACCCTACCGACGTGTTAGAAACCGGCTACGACATCCTCTTCTTCTGGGTGGCCCGCATGGTCATGAGCGCGTCCCTCTTTACCAACGACATCCCCTTCCACACCATCTACCTGCACGGCCTGGTACGCGACGAAAAGGGGCGCAAAATGTCCAAGACGCTTAACAACGTGACCGATCCGCTGGACGTCATAGCCCAATATGGCACCGATGCCTTGCGCTTTACGCTGCTCACCAGCGGCACGCCGGGCAATGACCTGAACCTGTCGCTGGATCGGGTGGCGGCCAACCGCAACTTTGCCAACAAAATCTGGAATGCGGCCCGCTTTATCACCAAGAATCTGGACAAAACAACGGCCGAATTTGCCACCAATTCGCCCACCTACAGCGACGCCGACAAGTGGATTCTCTACCGGCTGAACCAGGTGACGGCTACGGCCAATCGTCTCTTTGACGGCTATCAGTTTGGCGAAGCCGGCCGCCAGGTTTATGATTTTCTCTGGGGTGAATTTGCCGACTGGTACGTGGAACTGGCTAAGGTCCAGTTACAGCAGGATAAAGCGACTGCCTGGACGACGCTCCACGTGGCCCAGCGGGTGCTAGATAGCTGCCTGCGCCTGCTCCATCCTTACATCCCCTACGTCACCGAGGAGACGTGGCAGCAGTTAAAGCAGGCGTTTGTGGCCGCCGATCTGGCTATTGCCCCGCCGGAGGGCTGGGCTGAGGCCCTGATTATTGCCGACTGGCCCCAGGTGGCTGACTTACCGGCCGATTTTGCTGAGGCGGCGGCGACTTTTGAACGATTGCGGGAGTTGGTAACGGCCGTTCGTTCACAGCGAGCCGAGTATAATGTGGAGCCGGGCCGCTGGGTGGCGGCTACCATTGCGGCCGGTTCTTTGACCCCGGCCTTTAACCAACTGCGTCCTGTCTTATGCGCCCTGGCCCGGTTGGATGATGAGCGATTGGTGGTGGCAGAAACGGCCGTTGCCCCTGAGCAGGCCGTCACCATTTCCCTGGGCGATATAACCGCCTACCTCCCTCTGGCCGGATTGGTTGACCTGGAACAGGAGCGGGCACGACTGAACGACGAACTGGCCGAAGCGGAGAGCCAGATTGAGCGGCTGACCAAGCTGCTCAACAGCCCCTTTGCCCAGAAAGCCCCCGCCGCCGTCGTCGCCAAAGAGCGGGAAAAACTGGAGCGCTTTGAATCAGGCGCGGCCCAGATTCGGGAGCGGTTGGAGATAATGTAGCGGGGTGGCGAGGTGGCGAAGTGACCTTGCCGCCCCGCCACTTCATTTTTTACCAGAGTGTGGGGACAGCATACCTGGCAATGTTGCGGTCCGATGTAAGGATAGACATATCCTCACATAAAGCCTGAGCAATTAGTAAACGGTCAAATGGGTCTTGATGAATAAGGGGAAGCTCAATAGCTGACCGCACTCAAAAACACGTTGTTGTTTATGTCTAAAAATGACGCACGGGCAGTTTCGCTTAACGGCCCATCGTTGACAACCCAGAGGAATGTATGCGTGTCAAGCAATATTTTCACGCTGTATACTCCTCGAATTCGGGGAGTAGGTCATCAAAGTCATCGGCCATATATAAGATAACGCCTTTGGCATGACCAATGCGGCGTTGTTTTTGAGCTTCGGGCAGCGCTACGAGCTTAACCAACGGTTTTTTGCCTTTGGCTATGATAATTTCTTCACCAACCAATGCTTGCTGGATTAATTTAGACAAATTTGTTTTCGCTTCGTGAATCGTAACTTGTGTCATAAGTAACATATTAGCTAAGTTATCTAGCCAAGTCAATCACATGAAAGGATTTAATATGAGTAAACCAAGACCAACTGGCATTACAGCCAACCGGACAGAGCGGACGTTGACGATTGACTGGAACAACGGCCGTTCCTGCACCTATACATTTGTGGGCCTGCGGGCTGTTTGTCCCTGTGTGGAATGCAAGGGCGGCCACGCCAACATGGGTGGCCCACCCGACATGGGAGCCTACAACGACGCCTACAACCCTCAGCTCAACCTGAAAGAGATCGGGCAGGTGGGTAGCTACGCCCTCCAATTCCAGTGGAATGACGGCCACCATACCGGCATTTACACCTGGGACTATCTGTTTCAAATCTGCGCCGGGCAAGAGGACGGGCCTTAAAAAGGAACACGGAGATGCGCAGAGGACCGCTGAGGTGCGCGGAGAAAAACGGGGAGCAGGGCACTGGACAAACGGTCAGTGTCTTGCACAAAAATCCGTGCCTTACCCCCAATCCGCTGTTACTGCTTAACGGCCGTTAAATCAAGCTCAATCCGCAGATCATTACCAACCGTCAGCGTATTGGCGAAATCGGGCGGGGTGATGCCGAAGTCAGTCAACTGCATCTGGCGCACGGCCGTGCCCCGGAGCGTGCTGCCGTCCAATACGGCCGTTACCTCAAACACCACCGGATTAGTCGTATCACGAATCGTCAGGTCCCCTTCCAGTTGAAAGCTGATCTCCTCACCCTCCGTGTAGCTGTCGGGCAGGCCGCTCACGCCGGTGGCCACAAAAACCGCCTGCGGGAAGCGATTGGTCTCAATAGCGTTGTCTTGCAGCCATTCATCCCGCAGCGATTGATCGGTGCGAAGACGGTTCATGTCTACGGTAAAGGTAGCCCCTTCTAACAGGTCCGGCTGGCCGAAGTTGATTTGCAGCTCCCCGCTAACGCCTGGTGTGATGCCGGTCACAACCACGCGGCCGGGCCGAATGCCATATTTGCTCAACGCTTCGGCGAAAAACTCCTCATTGACCACATAACGGGCCTCCGATTCGGCCGTGACAACGACGAAGGTATGGGTTTCATTAGGACCGCTGCCCAGCGTAACCGTCTCACCAGGGGCCAACGGCGCATCGCCCGCCTCTTCTAACGCCTGGGGCGTGGCGGTAGCGACTGGTTCGGCCGTGCTGCCACAAGCCGCAATACTCCAGACAAACAGACCAATGAGAATTAACAGGATGGTTGGTTTGATTTTCATGGGGTTCTCCTCTTTAGCTACAGTGTAGAGTGTAGAGATAGAGGGCTTTTCTCTACACTCTACACTCTGCACTCTATCTTTATGGAAAATGCGCTTCTTTATCTGGTTGTATGTCGGCTCCTAGCGGGCGATAGATGGGTAGGGTGGCTCCCTGACGGCCGTATTCCTGAACCAGGATATGGCTAAAAAGGGAGTAGAAGCCAGCGTGATGGATTGTTGGTTCGATTGTACTCATCATCAGGCCAGGCACAAAATCGAAAGCCAGAAAAGCGGCCGTTAGTTCCGGGTCGCGGCTGATGATATGAACAGGCGTATCCCAGCCGTCGCTGTAGCGGGCCACGCGGGCTGGCTGATGGTCACCAATCAAAATGAAGATATCATCCTCTTCGCCCTGGCTAATAATCAGGTCTACGAGTACCTTGAGTTGGTACTCAATAGAGCGCCAGTAGCGCTGGCGCAGTTGCTCGTGTGACACAGATAAGTTTACCTCTTGGGGAATGACCATATCGGGCAACGTGCGCCAGTCGAGGGCCATCACCGGCAGCGGATGCCAGGGGTAGTGGGAGTTTTGGGTGATGAAAAAGAGGGTGTAGGGAGTCGATTCGGTGGCTTTAATTTGCTCCAGGCCGTAGTTCAGCACGTATTGATCGGGCATGGAAGGTCCCCAACCATAAAGCGGGCCGTCGTAAGGAATGTCATCATAGCGAAGCCATTCATCGACACCAAAGAACTGGACAAGTTGCTGCCATTCCCAATCGCTCAACTCGTTGGCGCTGGAGGTGAGACGGTAGCTGCGATAGCCTTGCCCGCGCAAAAAATTGACCAGGTGGGGAAACGGCCGATTTTCATATTCAGCTAATAATTGACGGTAATCGTTATCTGATTCCAGCGGTAGGCCAAAGAGGAAGCTGGTGTAGGCAATCCAGGAACCACCGCCCCAGGTCGGCGCATCGCTCAGGGCGGAGACGGCTGACCAACCGTGCGCCTCAAGCTGCGCCTCTAGCCAGGGCAGCAAGGCGGTGTAGGCTGCCTCAAAATCATCCCGTTTGTACAGCACGCTGCCGTAGGATTCAACAAAGATGATGTGGATATTAGGTTTGTAAAGCAGGTCGGTGCCCAGAAATTCGTAGAAAGGAGCCAGCCGCCCCAGGGCAAAGCGGTCGGCCTCGGTTTGGGTGGTTTGGGCCAGGGCCAGATTGTCTTGCACTTTGGCCGTGAAGCTGCTGACAACGGCTCGCGGCTCGCCGGGACTGAGATCGCTCTGCCAGTTGCCTAGCAGCGCCAGCAGCAGTATCAGGGCCAGGGCCAGACTGTGGCCTGGGTGCAGTTGCGCGGTCCGGGCGGGATCGAATAGCAGCCGGTGCAGACCGAACAGAGCGGCTCCGGCCAGCAGAATGAGCAGAAAGCCGCCCAGGTAAACGGCCGTTGGCAGGGCCATACTTTCGATCACATAGCTGGTGCCGCGGAAAAGCAGGGGCCAATCGTTATAACTGTTGGGCGCAACCTGGTAAAAGGCGCGGATGAAGCCTTCGTATGTGCCATACAGCAGTTGCAGCAGGTAAATTAAGAAGGCGATAATGAGGAAAAACGGCCGTCTGACCTGCGGCACAAGCAGCCAGAGCAGCACCAGCAGCCCAAACTCCAGATTAAAGCGAAAGATGTCCAGATTGTCACGCTGCTGCAACAGGCCGGCCCAATCAAGCTGGGACAGACGGGGCACGAAGTCGGTTTCGGCCCGCTGGTAAAGATAGATAGGTGCGAATAGCAGCCAGTTTAACAACCAGAAGCTGCCCCAAAATAGCCAGGGTGTGCGTTTGTTGTTTTGGTTTTCTCTCATCTGCATCCATGCTGCGCTTACCGTGAATAAGCGCAGAGTTACCCAGTTTTTCAGGCACTATTATACGACCGGGGCACGGTCAGGCCGAAATTTTATCATGGAAAATGAATGAATTGGGAGGGTGGCTATGTATCTATTATGACGCTGGCAGCAGCCGCAGGGTGACGATTTCATACGGCCGTACCGCAAAGCGCACCCGATTATTTTCGATGGGGAGCGATTCTTCGTTTTCTTCGAGCAGGTTGGTGCGCCAGGCGGCTTGGAGGGAAACGGCCGTTTCTAACAAAATCGGGCCGCGCTGCCGTTGGCTCTCATAACCACGTACAATGATACCGTTGCCATCCTCAGCCTGCTTGACCGTCTCGATAATGAAGTTGGGCCGGTCGGGGGCGAGGAAGGAACGCGAAAGACCTGACAGGTTTTGGAAACCTGTCAGGTCTGTCTTCGCCACGATCAACGGATCATTCAACCCATAAGCCGCCGCTTGCGTGGCCGTGCCCCAGCGGCCGGCGTGGGGCAGCAGGCTGTAAGTAAACTCTTGCTCACCCCGGTCGGCGTCGGGGTCGGGCATGGTGGGGCTGCGGAGCAGGCTGAGGCGGATGACGTTCTCCTTGATATCATGGCCGTATTTGCAGTCGTTGAGCAGGCTGACGCCGTAGTTGCCCTCGCTCAAATCCACCCACTTTTGGGCGCAGGTCTCAAAGCGTGCCCAATCCCAACTGGTGTTGCGGTGGGTCGGCCGTGCCACGTTGCCCCACTGAATTTCGTAAGTGGCCGTCGGGGCCAGAATTTCCAGGGGGAAGGCGACCTTGAGCAGCGTGTGCCGCTCCTGCCAATCAATGCGGGTGTGGATGTCCAGTTGGGGGCTGTTGTAGCTGAGCGAAAGCTGCTGCACAAAGGGGCTGCGGCCGATGGTGCGCTCAATTTCGATGGTGGCTCGCAGCGGTCCGTTGGCGATAACTTCGATGCGGCTCGCCGGTTCGGCCGTATCCATGCGGTCCTCAAAATAGCTGTCAATGTCCCAGGCGTCCCACTGCAACGGCCGATCCTCAAACGCCTGCCACTGGTTGGCTACGGCCCCCGGCGGCAGCAGTTCCCGGTCGTGGAGCTTGTCGTAGATGCGGCTGATGTCGCCCGCCTCGTTCAGCTCAACCAGGATCAGGTTGTTTTCCAGCCGGTTGGGGGTTGCGCTCAGGCCGGCGGGCGGGGCGGGCGGCGCGCCGGGTCGGAGATAGAGCGGGTTAGTGCTGTAGGGCGGGATGGTGCCCAGGGCGATCCAGGTGCCGTCGGGGGCAGCTTGGGTAGGTAGTAAACGGCCGTCGGCTGTCTGAATCTGTTGGCCGTCGGGTAGCTGGCCATCCGCTGGTGGCTTGGGCCAGAAGGCCAAATCCTGCCGGGCAAAGCTGGTGGGGTTGACGACGAGCAAATCACCGCCCACCTGCTGCTGGATGATGGCGAGGGCTTGTTGGCAAACGGCCGTGCCAATCTCGGCCACCTCCGCATAATGCCGCTCCGCGTCAACGTAGACGGGGGCGATGCTGCTGCCGGGCAGGATGTCGTGGAACTGGTTGAGACAGACCAGCCGCCAGGCGCGGCGCAGCGGCTCGTGGGGGTAGTCAAACGAGCCATCCAGCCAGGCGGCCAGCGCGGCCAGAAACTCGGCGTCGTGGAGCAGAAACTCGCTGCGCCGGTTGTGGCGTTTGGTCTGGCTCTGGCTGGTGTAGGTGCCCCGGTGCATCTCCAGGTAAAGCTCGCCATTCCAGGTGGGCAGATGGTCGCCGCTGCTGGCTTCCATGTCGCGGAAAAACTGGCCCACGCTGGCCTGGCGTGCCCTGGGCAGGGCCGGGAAAGCGGCCATCTCCGGCAAATTTTCCAGCATCTCGCGGGTGGGGCCGCCGCCGCCGTCGCCGTAGCCGAAGCACATCAGCAGTTCTTGCTGCACCTCTTTTTGCTGGAAGTTTTGCCAGGTCCCCAGCAGTTCGCGGGCGGTGGCTTTGGCGTTGTAGGTGCTGACCAGATTGCGGGGGTCGGGCGAGGTGGAGAAGTGGGTCAGGACGCGCGTACCGTCCAGCCCTTGCCACCAGAAGGAGTCGTAGGGCAGCCGGTTGTACTGGCTCCAGCCGATTTTGATGGTCATGAAGTAGTCGAGGCCGGCCTGTTTGATCAGTTGGGGCAAGGCCCAGGCGTAGCCGAAAACGTCGGGCAGCCAGAGGACGGGGGATTCGGCGTCGGGGCCGAAATGATCGCGGAAGTAGCTGCGTCCTAGCAAGAACTGGCGGGCCAGCGACTCGGCCCCGGAGACGTTGCAGTCGGCTTCGACCCACATGCCGCCCAGCGGTTCCCAACGGCCGTTTTGCACCTGCTGCTGAATGGCGGCAAACAAATCGGGCGCTTCCTGCCGCATCACTTCGTAGAGGTAGGGCTGGCTCTGGCTGAAGTGATAGTCGGGGAACTGCGCCATCAGATGCAGGACGGTGCGGAAGCTGCGCTCTGTTTTGTGGCGGGTCTGGGCCAGCGTCCACAGCCAGGCGACGTCGATGTGGGCGTGGCCGGTCGCGACGACGGTTACGTCCAGCGGCGGCCCAGCCTGTTGGATGGCCCGGCGCAGCGTCTCGTGGGCGGCGGGGATGCTGGCGTAGAAGGCGTCGCCGCCCAGCGGTTCGCTGGTGTCCAACTGCCGGAAGGCGGCGTCGAGGCCGTTGAGCAGGCGGCCGCGGGCGGGCTGGTTGGGATCGAGCAGTTCGGCCGTTTCCAGGGCAATGCGGGCGGTGGCGATAAAGTCGCGCAAGGGTTGATGGATCTGGACCAGGGCGCAGGGGCGCATAAAAAGCCGCGTCGGTTCTTTCGGCTCGTCGCGGGGTACAAAGCCGCCCAGTCCGGTCCAGCCGTGCAGGGTGAGGGTGAGATTGGTCCAATCTCCAAGATTGGACCAGACTGGCAGCCGGATTTCCTGATGGTGGCGGTCACAGCCAGCCAGCGGCGTTTCGTTGAGGTAGACCAGGGCTTCGGGGTGGCTAAAGTCGCCCGCGTCGCCCAGGGGGAGATAGAGGGCGAGGGGGTATTCCGCCACTTCGGCCGGCTCAGTGCCAGTTATTTGCCACTCGTCGGGAATGTCAAACGTTGTCCGCAGCACAAAGTCGGTTTGCCACGCGCCCCAATAGGTGTAGGGCTGAATCAGCGGCCAGTCGCCGTCGTCCGCGTCGGGGCCGAGCGGGGGCCGGGCCTGGGGGCTGTCGAGGGGTTGGTAGCGGAAGGGGGGCAACGGCCGTTGTTGCCAATAGACCAGCGGTTCGATCAGCTTCAGCCGTTGTTTGATCTTATCAATTGTCCAGCGTGTTTGGTGACTCATGAGGGCTGAGTCTACAGAGTTTGCCGGGTGTGGTCAAATCAGGGCGCGTTGGTCACTTCCAGCCGTTCGATCAACCACTCTCTGGCCAGTGCGGCTGCCGGACGGTGCTGCCGGGCTGCTGCTTGTTTTAGCTGGCTTAAATAGGGTTCATCCAGCACGACTGTCAGACCACGCTTAAGGAGCGGGTCATCAAACACTACCTCAATTTCTTCAAATTCATCTTCAAAGTCAGTTGTGTCATGGGTATCCCAAAAAGCAGCTTCTTCGGCAATTGTCTTGAATTCAGGAATCTGTGGTTTTTTTTGTTCGTCCATATTATTTTCTCTTGTGCTGATACAGACGACGTTCTGCCTGTGTCGCATCTCGCGCCGTGATTGGATAACAAACACCTTTGCCTTTTGCAGCAAGAATAACGACCAGGTAACGGTCGTTAGCTTATGGTCTCAATACAAGCGTCAACAAGAATTCTGACTACCCGTCATCATCGGTGTCTGGCATAGGGCGGAACCCGCTTTGCCAACCAGAGTGCAACTACCCTGTGCCTGACACTGCTTGACTTTGCTCAATCTGTTGCCCCCACCCCGGTGGCAGTAGTAGTTGATCCAGAATCGCCTCCCGATGAGGTAAATAACCTCTTTCCAAAGACTCTAGCAGCAGTCGGTTGGCTTGCAGATATTGAATCAGCAAACTAGTCTGCTCCTCTGACAATTCCCAAAATTTCTCTAATCCCCAATGATGCAAAAGAATTTGCTCCAGTTCAGCATCAAATGCTTTCCACTTAATGAATTCGGCCTCATTATTGGGCACATGCAACATTGCTAAACGAGACTGCACTGGTAAATCAAAGCGGTCGCTCCATATTTGTAGCGCAGCCACAATCTTCGCTGTCTCGTTAGGAATCTGGTTAACAAAATCGAGATCGTAGGTAACGGCTAAATCAAGGGCAAGGGTGCGGACGCGGACACGGGCGAGGACGCGGGTTAAGGCACGGGCGAGGTCGCGGTCACGAGTGAGATCGAGTTCAAGGACATCAGCTAGGGTATGGGTGAGGTTTCGGTCCAGAGTGAGGGTGCGAGCAAGATTGCGAGCATGGTCGCGGTCAAAAGTGAGGGCAAGATTGAAGTCGGGATCAAGGTTAAGAACACGGACAAGGTCGAAAGCAAGGTCGAGAGCGAGGATCAGGCGGTGGTCGCGGTTAGGATTTAGGTCGAGAGCAGAGGCGAGGTCGCGGATAAGGCCGAGGTCAAGGTTGAGGCCCTGAGTGAAGGCGAAGGCGCTGGCACGGTCGAGAGCAAGGTTTAGGGTAAGGACGGAAAAAAGGTTAAAAGCACGTGCTGTCTCTGGTTCAACACCGCTCGGCAATCGTACACTTTTAGCTGTTCCCCATTGTAGTAGCATCATCACTGTGTCATCTTGTGCTACTAAATTGGCCAGTGCCTTCAAGTATAGCGCAGCAAAGTTAGTAGCGTCGTTAAGCATTGCAGAAGTTAAAAGAAAAACTTCCCGCCAACGATCGTCGCCAACATAGGCCATTAAACGGGGTAGGCTGCCCAGCACCTCATTATTGGCGATATAATGGGCTGTAAAATACTCCTGCAACGTAAGATGAGAAAAGGAGTAGATATTTTTGGCACGTTCTACTAGCAACCCATGTTGCGCTTCCATGGCTTTCAACACGTAATCTCCGTCTGGCTCGCCAATACTTGGTACTCCTTGTAAGTAATCTTCGATTAATTTAACCATTCGACGCTGTGGTATGAAGTATTCCTCATTTGCAAAAGTCTGGGCTGCTATGTTTGCCAACAATCCCTCTTTCCAACGCAGTGATAAGGATTGATAAATCGGGTCACGCTGAATGTTACGTCTGGCGTCCCATTTGCCTAACAGGGCTTGCGTAGCCTCTCTATAAATCTCGCTCCGCTCGGCCGGGAACTCATTGCGTTCTTCAAAGGTGACACACAGAAGCGAAAGTAGTAGGGGAATCTGGGCCAGCTCCCGCAATGTCTCATTTCGACTTTCTTGTAGAGCCTTCCAGCAATTATCCCGCTTAACCATATCTTGTTGGAACCACCGAAAGATGAAGGTTTTTTGTTGCTCGGGGCTAAAATCGGCCATTTCCACATAGGCAAAGCGTTCAAAAGAATAGTCAGTAGCCGCCACGCGACAGGTTAGCAAAATGCGGCACTGGTCAAACTCATGGACAAACTGTTTTATGGCCGTTATCAAATTAGAGCGTTGCCTACCTTCTAGATTCACTTCATCCAATCCATCAAAAAGAACGATAGCGTCGCCTGCTCTAAGCAGGCGGTGTACAAAGTTTTCTGCATCAGGCAAATCGGCCTTATGAAGATCCTCTATAGTAGAAGGGTTAGTTGCCTGCCGCAAAAAGTTCTCCCTATCCGGAAAATTAGCTTGACGAAACTGGTCTGCAATATAGGAAACAATCGTCTGTCCACTGTCAGATAGCTCTTTGAGAATGATAAAGATGGGCAGCTTTTTGTCGCTATCCTCCCGTGTGCTGGCTTTAATGGTACGTAGAGCTACATGCTTCAGGAAGGTGGTTTTGCCCGCGCCCGGCTTGCCTAAAATAAAGAGTCGCTGTTCCTGAGCAGCTACAATTAAGCCATCCTGCCGTTGGCTTTCTTCGCGCAGCCAACGCCGTCGTGGAATAAACTCCGCTTCCAACTCATCCAACCTATAGCGTCGCTCAGCACTCAGCTTGTCCAACATGTTGACGTCAGTGTAGATTTGTTCCAGCGGTTGGCTTTCCATCTTGCCCAGAACACGCAGATTGTTTACTTCATCATATAGTTTTTGCAAGTAAGTGGTAGTGGCCTGCTCCCACTGGTGACGCAGGTTGCGGGCTTCTCGTATTCCGGTTAACTTTTTAGCCAACTCTTCTACAAACAGCTTTCCGTAACTGTCCCACATCCATCTGGTGGTCGCGGCAAATGTAGTGGCAGACAAGGGGTCAATTGGCATTATATTTCCTCATCACAAATCAGATGTCGAAAGTAAGGACGTGTAAAACAATAACTCCGCATTTTTTACTCTCTGATTTTCCCATTGAAACTGCGGAATAATTTATCTACGATTCCTAAGGAGTCGTCTAAATATAACTTTCCGATTTTGGGATTGAGTATTGCCAAATTCAGTGAATGATTCTATTCTCATGGCTTTCATTATTAGCATGTGAGGATAGCGTTATGAAAACAAAGGATATTCATCAATGTCAGTGTGACAA
>SLGK01000069.1 GCA_007123775.1 Anaerolineae bacterium
CGCTGGTTAGCTGCACCGTTTGCGCCTGGCCGGGGCCGAGCGTGACGCTGCTTTGGCTGAAGGAAGCGGTGAGCGAGATGATGCCGGCCGCCGTCAGGTCAAAGCTGCCGGCCACGCTGCCTGTGTTGGTGATTGTTACCTGCCACAGGCCATTATCTAGCGGACTCATGCTGGTCTGCTGTGGCTCAATGGCGACCTGCACACCGATAGGCAGCACTTCAACCGTGCCGGTGATGGTGGTTTGCACACCGGGGCCGTTTTGGGAAACAGCTTGCACTGAGCCTGTCGAAGTGGCCGTGACGCTAAATTCATAACTGCCAGCTACGGCCGTTAGGTCTGGCGTGATCAATAAGCGCAGCGTCGTACTGTTGAAGATGTGGGGTGGCAGGCTGAGGCTGTCCACAGGTGTGCCATTTGCGTCCAGCGCACCGCTCCAGCCAGCGGGTAGATTCAGCGACAGGTCGTAGCTGTCGGCTGTATCACCCAGGTTGGTGACGATCAGGTCAAACAGAGCCGGGGTCGCCGGACCGGCCACGTTCTCTTCGGGATCGAGGGCCAAACCGACGGCGTAATGGCCCACAGCCGTCAAGACGGCGTTGGCCGCGTCGCTGCCGCCATCCCCAACGGCCGTTATGCTAAAGGGCTGCGGTCCGTGTGTCTGGCTGGTGACGATGACGGGGATAGAAACGGCCGTTTCGCCCCCAATCTCTACCTCGTCCGGCAAGTCTACCTGAGCCAGGCCGCCAGTTGACAGTTGATAGTTGACAGTTGACTGTTGGTTGTTAGTCAGGGTGAGGGTGTAGGTAACGGCCGTACCCGTCGGCGCAGTTTGTTCAGGCGGATCGAGGGCGATTTGCAGGCCGTTGAACAAAGTCAGGGAGGCCGTAGCCATATCCTGAGCCGCGCTGGTGGTGGCTGTGACCAGGAACGGCCGTTCAACCAGTTCCGCATCAGACGGCGTAACCACTTCAAGCAGAACCGCGACGCTGCTTTGGGCGGGTACGTTAACCTGGGCGGGGAAAGTGAGCCATTCGGCTGGCAGCCCGTCAATGTCCAGGCTGTACAGGTCGTCAGTCAGGCTGGGGTTGAGAAGGGTGATGGTGTAAACGGCCGTTGCCCCCACCCCCACCATCTGCTCATCCGGCGTGATTGCCAGAATGCGGCCGGCCGTGACGTAGAGCGGCGGCAGCGTCAGGGTGTTCCAGCCAGAGGGCAGCCGGTAAGCGACTTTCGTCCCCTGGTTGATCTGGCGCGTTTCGCCTGGCTGCATGTCGGCCAATTGGCTGGTAAAGGTGATGGTATTTACCGGCGCGTACCATTCCAGTTGGTACTGCCAGCCGTACTGCGGCGGCGTCCCGGCCGGCGGCGCGGAGAAGGTGTCGGTAAGAACCATTACGTTACTCACGCCCACCGTGTGGGTAATTGCCACCCGGTAAGAAGGCGCGGGATTCTGCTCAGGGGTTTGGGTGCGGTAAGTGTTATGTGTTTCCCAACTATTGGGCGGATTGACTGGCGTACTCCAGTCGTCGTTGATATTGGTGACGTGGTAATTGTGCTGGTTCCACATCGGGCGAGAGTTAACCCAATGCCCCACGTGGCTGATGACGAAGACGCCTTCCCAGCCGGCCAACACCACGTCGGCCACGCCATCGCCGTCCACATCGCCCAGCGTCGGATACTCAATAATGGTGCCGGAGCGGGTAAAGGGTTCGTTGAACAACCGCTTGCCGTCAGAGCCGCGTATAATCAGGAAGCCATCGTGCGAGCCATTCCACAAGATTTCCCAGGCGCCGTCGCCGGTCAAATCCTGGGCGGCCACGCCGGAAGCAGAGGCGGTGCGGTCGTCCACTGGTTGCATCCAGACCAGCTCTCCTTCTTTGGTCAGAACCATCATGTCATGGCGAGAGACACTAAAGAGGGCTTCCACGGCCGAGGCCGTAATCAGGTTGATTTCGCCATCGCCGGTCACGTCGGCCACAGTGATAGGGCTGGGGCGGAAATGCTGATCGTTTTCCGTATAGTAAGACCAGTAGAGCGAACCATCCGCTTTGATCGCTTCGATGCGAGGCCCCCAGTTGATGATGATTTCCGGCTGGCCATCGCCGGTCAGATCGGCCACAGCCGGGCCGCCATAGGTGCCGCTGCGGAAGGTCGTCTGAGTCAGGGTATAAGTCCACATGATTTCCAGTCCAGTCAGACCATCATACTCATACACCTTGAGCGTGTTGCCCTGAGCCGTGATAATGTCCAGCGTGCCGTCGCCGCTGATGTCAGCCAAAACCGGTACAGTGGGCCAGTTACCGGGCAGGGAATCGCTGTCCAGGATATTGCCCATGTGGTCCAGGACGTACAGGGCATCGTCATAGGCGGCAATAACGATCTCCGGATGGGGATCGTCATCCAGATTGCCAATGGTCGGGCCGCCCCAGCCAAAGGTTTCGCTGGCGCTGCTGGCAAAAGATTTAATGCTATCTTCTTGCCACAGCACGGTACCGTCATAGCGGAAGGCGAAGGTGCCGTAATAGCCGGTGACGATGATTTCAGCCAGGCCGTCGCCGGTCAGGTCGGCCAGGGCCGGCTCGGCCGCCGGGCCAACCAGGTCAGATGTCCACAGGATGGGGGTGCCGTCGCCCGTGTCCTGGCCATCGCCGCGATAGACGTAGAGACGGCCGTTCAACCCCGGCGCCACCAGTTCCACATTACCATCCCCATTCAGATCGCCAATGCCAATGGTGGTAACGAAGCCGGTATGGGTGAAACCGGGATCCAGTTCCTCCGTGCCGGTATCATCATACCAGGTAATCTGGGGCGTGTAGCTGTAGAAGCCGTCGGGGTTGACCTCAAAGGCGTCAATGCGGCTCGTAACCAACCCTGAAGAGGGCAGAAGCACCTGCACCACGTGCGCCCCTTCGCCCAGATCGGGGAAGTGAAGCGCATACGGTTGCTGGCTAAACTGGGGCGTCATGTCGAACTCGCCCTGGTAAACGCCGTCAATGATGACATGAAGCGAGGTGTTGGCCCGGTTGTGGCCCAGAATAGTGAGGTCCGTGCCCACAAAGGTGAACCAGATATTGTTGTTGACGCTGGCAAAGTTGTGCAGGTAGTCGCCATTGTGGGCATATTGGTTTTCGGTACGCAGCCACCAGCGTTTGTAACCAAAGTGGAATAGGCCGCTTGCCTCATTTTCCAGTTGGGCATCATACCAGCTGTCAGCAATCGGTTGGCCGTCCCACACATCCATGTAGTCGGGCATGACCGTGCCGCTGACCACCACCACTTCAACCGTGTGGGGGCCGGGTTCTAAATCACCAAAGGGGAAGCTGATGACGTTGTTCAGACCGCCGGACGTATCAAAAAGGCCCTGCGACACGCCGTCAATGAAGATTTCGACCGTGCCGCTGCTGCCCGTACTGCGGAAACCGACATTGAGCCACTCGCCTTCAAACTCAAGCTGCCAACTGCTACCAACGGCGCTGCTGCTCATGTTGTGGCCGCCGCTGCTGGTCAGGTTGGACTGGAAGGCCCAATCTTGAGAGACCGTCCGGTAGGGGTCGCCATCGTAGCGCATGGCCGGATGGTCTTCCTCGTAGCGAACAATCGGCGCTGGCGGCGGCGGCTCATAAGGAGCGCCAACTGCCGGCGTCGTCAAGGCATCTAGCGTTACTGCGTTCCGATAACGGCGGATTTCTATAACGTGCGGACCTGGCCCCAGATTATCAAAGGAGTAGGCGCGCGGGCCGCTATCGTAGCTGTACATATCAAACGTGCCCTGGGAGACTCCGTTAATACGAATGTCAATCTGCTCGTAGAAAAGGTTGCTCCATCCCTGGTAAGTGATCGAATCGCCAGTGAAGGGGAACCAGGCCGTGCTGTTACTCAAGCCGCTGCTGGCAAATGCGCCGCCGCTGGCCCCGGCGTTGGCAGTTATGCCCCAGCCGGCGCTGTAGAAGATACGCTCGTCTGTCTCCTCAAAGTGACCGTCGGCCAGCGGTTGGCCATCCCACACGTCAAAGAAGTCGAGATAAACCTGGCTGCCGCCGGCATTGGGGTTACTCGTGCCTAACACGGTAATGGTAATGGTGTGGCTTCCCTCGCCCAGACCGCTAAAGTAGAAGCTCTCTGTATCGTTTTCACGGGTATACAGGTCTACGACAGCCATCACGCTGCCGTCAATGGCAATCTCCGCCTCGCCGCCAAAGCGGTCGGTAGCAAAGCCCACGCCAATCCAACTGCCTTCAAAGTCAAAACTGATGGTATCCCCGGCCGCGCTGGAATGGATATATTGGCCGTCGCTGGCGCGGTTGGCGAAGATGTTGTCAACCCGCGACCAGCTAACGGCGGTGTGGGTAAAAGGTACGCCGTTGTAGCGAATGGTCGGGTGATCTTCCTCAATGCGGGTAACGCCTGTGAGCGGCGGATTGAGATCAATGAAGGGGCCGATGCCGGGCGTGGTAATCGCGTCCAGCGTCGCCTGGCCCCGATAGGCGCTGATTTGCAGCAAATGGGGGCCAGGGCCAAACCCTTCGTAACTAAAGGTGCGGGTAATGGCGCTGCCCAGGCTGTTGGGATGGAACAAGTCTACTGTGTCCAGGTATTGGCCATTGACGTAAAGGCGTGCCCGATTAGCCAGGTTATAGGCCATCGCCTGATAGGTAAAGCTGTCCCCGGCAAAGTAGAACCAGGCGCTGTCGCTGCCGCTGCGGATAAAGCTGCCGCCGCTGGCATCGTCGCTGCTACTTGTTGTCCAACCGTCGGCGTTGTGCAGGATACGGCCGTCATCTTCCTCAAACGTACCGTGGTCCAGCCCAGTACCGTCGCCAAAGTCCACGTAATCAAACTGGACGCGGGTGTTAGCGGCAAAGGGATTGCCGTCGCCCAAGACGGTAACGGTCAGGGTGTGGCTGCCCGGCGTCAAATCGGGGAAGAAGAAGTTGAGCGGCGTATCTTCACGCCGGTAGAGGTCTACGACCCCATGACTGTCGCCGTCAATGGAGATTTCGGCGTAGCCACTAAAACGGTCGGCGTAGAAGCCGAGATTGAGCCAACTGCCCTCAAAATCGAAGCTAATGGTGTCGCCGGCCGTTTGTGAACGCAGATATTGGCTGTCACTGGCCGCACCCGCGCTAAGACCGCTGATCCGGCTCCAGCTTTGAGCAGTCTGAGTATAGGGTGCGCCATTGTAACGGATGGCCGGGTGGTCTTCTTCGTAGCGGTTGATGCTGCCCGGCGCGGGATTGGGGTCAATGAAGGGGCCGACGCCGGGGGTTTGCAGCGCGTCTACTGTCGTCTGGTTGCGGTAGCTCTGAATCTGCAGGATGTGGGGGCCGGGGCCAAAGTCGTCGTAGCTGAAAGTGCGGGTAATGGCGCTGCCAATGGAAACCGGATGGTAGAGATCAACAGTATCCAGGTATTGACCGTCCACAAACAGGTGGGCATAGCGGGCACCGTTATAGGCCAGCGCGTGGTAGGTGAAGCTGTCGCCATCAAAGGGGAACCAGGCGGCGACCGCGCTGCCGCGCATATAGCTGCCGCCGCTGGCGTTGGCATAGGAAGTGTCTGTCCAGCCGCCGCTGCGCAAAACGCGCTCGTCGTCCTCTTCAAAGAGGCCATCGCCCAGGGGCGTACCGTCCCAATAATCAATGTAATCGAGCTGCACCCGCGTTCCCAGGGAGAAGGGATTACTGTCGCCAGTGACGGTCAGGGTTACGGTGTGCGGCCCCGCGCCTAAGTCGGCAAAGACAAAGCTAAGGGGCGTGTTGTCTTC
This sequence comes from Anaerolineae bacterium, assembly GCA_007123775.1. GTDB lineage: Bacteria > Chloroflexota > Anaerolineae > Promineifilales > Promineifilaceae > SLGK01. The sequence goes on from SLGK01000069.1 coordinate 5,765, forward strand.
GCGCCGGTGGAGGTCAAAGAGGCCCTGGCTGTCGCCGTTGATGCTGATTTCGACGTAGCCGCCCCAATGGGTGCCGATGAAGCCGACGTTGAGCCAGTCGCCGTCGAAGGCGAGTGCGGCTGTACTGCCGGCCGCAGCGCTGCGCCAATAGCTGCCGCCGCTGGCCCGGCTGTGGTTAAAGTTGCTCCAGGTGCCGGTAGTGGTAATCGCGGCATCATCTTGCTCGACGCGGAAGAAGCTGTCGCCGATGGTTAACTGGTTGCCCGGACTGGACAGCGCCGGACTCTCGACGGCTTCTTCTATTTCGTCTACGGCCGTTTCCGGTTGGGGTTCGGCCGTTTCCGTATCAGATGGTTCGGCGTCGGGCATGTCGGGCGGGGTGTAGGTCAACGGCCGTAACTCTTCCGCTTCTTCTATCAAGAGTGGGTCAACGGTCGTTTCTTCAACCATCTCCGGTCTGGTCATGGGGCCAAGCGGCAGGCTGGCAGCCGGCGCTTCAGATGAGCCTGTTTCTGCGACATTCAGGAACGGCCGATCCGCCAGCTCCTGCACATTCCAATAGGGCGCGTCATAGATAGTGTATTGCCGCGACGAGAGACCTGACAGGTTGGCAATCTGCGATTGCTCCAAACCTGTCAGGTCTAGCTGCTGGTTAATCTCCGTGGTGATGCTCGTCGTCACCGTCACTGTACCGGGCGCGACCAGTTCCGGGTGAACGGCGTGGCTGGGGATGACGGCCTGGCCCACGCTGAGGTAGCCGTAACCGTCGCCGCCGGCCGTCGCTTGGCCGTTCAGCAGCAGATTGGCGGTGATGGTGTAGACGCCGGCCGTCCAGCCAGAGGTATTGACCTCAGCCAGATCGTAGAGGCGAGGCGCGCCGCCCAGGATTTGCAGGGGCAGCGTGTCGCTCCACATTTCGTCGCCGTTGGGGGCGTATACGGCCGTTGCCACCTCACTGCTCAAGCCAATGCCGGCAATGTTGGCAATTTCAATTTGCAACGTCGTGCTGCTGATTCCCGTCTCCACGAAGGGGGGATCGGCCGTAACCTGCGTCACCTGCACAAAGCGATCTACCACATTGAGGCGGGCTTCGGCGCTGGCGGTCAGGTAGTCGATAGGCGCGTCTAACGCCTTGACCTCGGCCGTCAGCAGGTATAGGCCCAAATCATCACTGGCGACGGGAACGGCCGTATTCTCTGTGGCCCCCGGCGTGATGGTTTGCTGGAAGGTCAGCGTGTCGGCCGGCAGACTCACGGTGACGGCGTAGGTGGTGGTCAGCGTACCCCGGTTGGTGAGGGCCAGGTCATAGCTGGCGGTCTGGCCAGGTAGGGCGGCGTCCATCCAGGGGGTTAGGCGCAGGCTGGGCCGGTGCTGGCTGATGGCGCAGACTTCGGTGGTGAGCGTGGTAACGGCCGTAGCAATGCCGGGCAGCGCGTCCAGAATGGCAGTATCCGTCTCCGCGCTGGCCAGTTCGGCAGCGGCCGTTTCCAGGTCGGTATAGGTTTGCACCAGGGGGGAGGCGAGACGGCCGTAATTGGCCGCCTGCTCCGCCGCCGTGACAACCTGATCGCGCAAGGCGAGCGGGCAGTCGCCGCTGTCACAGGCTCGCTCCAGATCATTGATAGCTAACGCCAGCGCGTGGAGGGCTGCCGATAGCTGTGGTTCGGCCAGGGGGCAGGCAGCGGCCAGATGGTCGGCCTGCTGGAAGATTGGGCCACTGTTGGCGCTGACGATTTGCACCGGCAGCGGCAGGTATTGGGTATAGCTGTCCGGCGCGCTGCCAGCCAGTAGCAGCCGGTAATTGCGGCCCACTTCTACATCGCTGGCGGTCAGGGTCAACACGGCCGTTTCTGCTTCACCCACGGCCAACGTCATGTCGTCCGGCAGCCCGCTCAGCGACCAGGCAGGCAGAGGCAGGGCCGCCGAAAGGGGAAAAGTGCCGGCGGCGTTGCCCACATTTTCCATCGTCAGCTCGAATTCAACCGGCGTACCGGGCATGGCGTAAATAACGGCTGTATCAAGCGTCAGGTAGTTAAATGGCTGGCCGGGCATGGTGAAAACGGCCGTATCCGTATCGGTTAAAGCAGGGTCATCCTGGGCTACGGCCGTTACTTCAATGGGAAATGAGAGACCAGGGGCAGGCACGGCCGCCGGCTCGGGCTGAATGTAGAGACCAATCCGGTCAGACGCGCCCGGTACCAGGGTAACGGCCGTGGCCGCCTGGCGCATGCCGTTCATGATAACCCAACCGGCGGGCGGACCGCTGACGGTCAGATTGTAAGTCCGGCTGCTATTACTCCTGTTTTCCAGCAGCAGCGTGTAGGCTGCCTGGGGAATTTCTGCCTCGGCGTCATTGGTCTGGTTACTGACCGCGGCATAGGCTGGCTGGCCCATAGGCACGGTCAGGTTGGGTTCGGCGCTCAGGCTCAAGGCCGCCTCATGCACCGGGTTGACGGTAATGGTGTGAACGGCCGTGGCCATTAGCTCCGGGTGAAGTTGAGGACGGGCCACCAGCAGCGCCGCGTACTCTCCCGGCATCGTTTGGGCAGCAGGCCGGGCAGTGACGTTCCCGGCAGGATCAACGGTCAAGTCCCAACCGGCAGGCGCGTAGCCATAAACCTCAAATTCGCCGTCGAAATTGGCGGCTATCTCCGCTTGAAAGGCAGTAGTAAGGCCGGGCGTTACAGTCGAACTATCCGGGTTGGCCGTTAGCGTAAAGCTGGGGTCGCCGGGCGGGTCGTTGGCGGCAACGGTCATCATGCTGCGGGCCAGGGGTACGGCCGTCATGTCCTCGGGATAGGCAAACAACATATCGGGCAGGGGGATGGGTGCCATATGACCGGTCAAAAAGAACTGCTCCACGCCACAGTTATCCACGGGGCAGAGATGGGCAGGCATAAACAGCCAGTCAGCGCCAACGCTCTCGCCAGCCAGCGTGTGGGCCATAAAAATAGATTGGAAGAATTCGGCCAGTGTCGTAAAAATCTCGTTTAAGCCTTGACCAATGGGCATCAACATTTGGGCCAGACCAACAGGGTCATAACTGCCAATATAACCGCCCGAAACAAAGTCCAGCAGCAGACCAATCAGAAAGTCCAATAACTGCTTGACAATTTCCTCGACCAACATTTCTACGATTTTGTAATTAACGGCCGCTATGTGCAGTCCGTTTTCGCCGACGCTGATCGTTTCGCCGGTTATAGGGTCAATTTCCCACCAGGCCAGCACCGGTTCGCCGTTAAGTTCGACCATGGCTGCCGGGGCTAAAACGGTCCGGCCGGCCAGCAAGGCCTGGCTCATGCGGGCCTTGCCAGCCTCAGAATAGGGATATTGCTCCAGGCGAGACAGATCGGCGGGCCGGAAGAGGACTGGCTCAATGCCAGCCTCACTCATGGCCTGAAAGACGTTGGCGGTGGTAACGGCCGTTTGCTCAAATATCGCCTCTAAAACCAGCCCCTCCAGGTAGGATTCTGTGACCCCTTTTAACCATTGGGCGGTATGCGCCGCCCGTAGCGACTGGCCAGGGGCCACAACGTTCGTTACCCGCGTGGTCCGCAAGTCAACGGTGGCTATCAGCTCGCCCTCGCTGGCGTCATAGGCCGTGCCGGCCGCAAACAAGCGCGGCTGGCTGTAAAAGAGGCGCGTGTGCAAACCTTCGCCAATCCTGGCTGTAGCCGCGTCGGCCAACCAGGCAAAGCGCAAACCGGTCAGGGCCATCACTTCCGTATTGGCCAGGGTAAAGCGGCCGGCCGCCCGCATCAGATCGCTCTGTTCAGCGGCCGTCAAATCGTCAAATTCTGTGCTGCCCATTTCCAGCAGGTTGCCGGCCTGCCCCCCCAGATCAAGAATGGTGGGCAGCATCCCGGCCAGCCGCCGCTGGTAGGCCCAATCCGGTACGGTGTTGGGCAGCGTCCAGTGGACGTACTGTTCGTCGGCCGTTAAGAAGGGGGCCGAGTCGGTACCAAAGGCCAGGTCCAGATCGCCGCCGGTCAGCCGGGCCGCCGGGCCGATCAAATCCTTGATGGCCCGTGCAAACGTTTCGCTCTGGCCATTGGGGGCGGTAATGGTGTATTCCAGCCAAACGGCCGTTGTCGCCAGCACGCTTAAAGGGAAATTGCTCAACACATCCTGGAAAGGATCACCAATAAAAGCAATATCATTCTCTTTGATTGTCAGATAGGGTTCATAAGTGATGTACCGCGCCGTAAAGGGTGCGCCGCCCATGTTCTCGTCGGTGACAAACTGGCTGACGGCAATCTGTTTCCCCGCCAACTGCGCCGTTGGTATGGTAACGGTCAGGGGGGTACTGTTGGTCAGAAATGTGCCGTTCAGGGGAAAAGCGGTGTACTGCTCCACCTGTAGGGCAAAACTAACCGTATGGTGGATTGCTTGTGGCAAAAGGGGCAGACGGTCAGACCCATCTGTGGCGGGTGTGGCAAAAAGCTGCCCCGGTTCGGCATCGGCGAAGGTAGGGTCTAAATCGGTCCAGCCCAGGTCGGGCAGATAGGCTTCTACCCACCAATGATCCTGCGCTAAAGCCAGCAGGGTGGGGTCGTTGAGCGGATCGGCCGTGGCTGTTCCCGGTGGGACGTTGCCGGCCACGCCGTCTGCAGCGGGAAACAGGCTGCCTATTAAGGTTTGGGCCTGGGCCAAGTCCAGGGAACCATGACGGTAACGGGCCGGAATCCCGGCTGCCCGCAGCATAGCGATTAGCAGGCTGGATTGATCAATACTATTACCGGCCCCGCTCCACAAGGTACCCCGCGTACCGCGCAGCGCACCCTCATATGGCTCAAAGCCCATATCACGCACAAAGTAAAAAGCGGACAGGGGATCCTGGGTAAAGGCAGCAGCTTGCCACAGCGCGTCGCCGTCGCTAAGATCGGCCGCAGCCGTGGCCTGCAAATAGGCCGGGTCAATGCTATCGGGGGCCAGCACGGCAGGGCGGGCGGCTACGGCCAGCGGCGTGTCCCAGGCTGTGGCTGTGACCAGGGCACCTTGATCCAATTCGGTAAAACCGGGTGAGTTGGCAGGCAACCCGATTGTCACTGTCAATGTTTGGGCCGTGCCGGGGGGGATAACAGGCAGGTCCCAGCTAAAGGTTCCACCTATTTGACTGGGGGGAAAGCTGCTATCCAGGTAGGTGGCAGCGGGCAACAGCGTCAGGCTCAGGTTAACGTCGTACAGCGCATTGAGGTCATCTTCCGGGGCAATACCGGCCAGAATGGCCACCGTTTCGGTGACGCTGGTGGCGGCCGACAAATCGGGGAAGAGGGTTGGCGGCAGGTTGTTACTGACGGTGTAGGTAATAACGGCCGTTCCCCCCGCCTGATAGGTCGACTGCACCCGTGAAATAGAAAGAGGTTGCGCCAGCGCATCCGGCTGAACGGGTTGATTTTGTAGCGATTCCAACGAAGAAACGGCCGTGTTTGAATCAGCCAACACCGGTTGGGATCGATTTAACCCCACCCAAAAGGGAAATAATTGCAGTAATAGACCAATGGTCACGGCCCAGGCCGTCACTTCATAACGCCAGCTTTTTTGCTCCATGATTGTGCTTACCTCGCTCGATACAGAGTTGATGGTAGGCCGACCACCATTGGCCAGCCACCAGTAGACCACTATCTATTTATCAGGATAAGCACAAAACGTTCAGAGATCGCTCACGTTGGCCAAAAGCGGTATAATATGCCAACCTAACCATCTAATCAGCGGCAGATTTTGACCACCCATGACCATCAATGACTGCACGATTAACCATCCATGCCCTGGGCCAATTAACCATCACGCTTGATGGGCAACCGCTGACCAGTCTCTCCTCACGCACGGCTGAAGCGCTGTTGGTCTATCTGGTCTGTGAAAAACGGCCGTTATCCCGCCAATTTTTGGCCGACTTCCTCTGGGATGAACGCGCCCCCGAACGAGCCTCTGCCAATCTACGCACTCTGCTGACAATGATGCGCAAATCACTGGGCGACTTCTTGCACATCACGCGCCAGAGCGTCGCCTTTAACTTTGACAGCAGCTATTGGCTTGACAGCCTGGTGCTAGAGGAGCAGCTAACCGCACTTTCGCCCTTATTGCAGCAGGGACATGTGCTGGACAAGGAGACATTAGCCCGGCTAGAGGCGGCCGTTTCCCTCTACCAGGGTGATTTCCTCGAAGGCTTCTACCTGACCGAATCACGCGGCTTTGAAGAGTGGATGCTGCTGACCCATGAGCGACTGCGGCGTCTGGTCAAAACCGCGCTGGAAAAACTGGTGGCCTATACTCTGGCCAACGGCCTGTATGAACAGGGGATTGGCTATGCCCGGCAATTGGTGGCCCTTGATCCCCTGGCGGAGGCAGGTCACCGCCAGTTGATGTGGCTGTTGGCCCGCAGCGGACAGCGCAACGCCGCCCTGCAGCAATACCAAAGCTGCCACATCCTGCTGGCCGAGGAGTTGGCCGTCGCCCCGGCCCCGGCCACAGCGGCCGTTTACGAAAAAATCCGCTCCCTGGCTCTGCCGCCACCCTGTGACCTGCCCCCGGCCACTGGTCCTTTTGTGGGGCGGGCGGAAGAACTAACGGCCGTTACCCACCAATTGGCCCAGGTCGACTGCCGCCTGTTAACCCTCGTCGGTCCGGGAGGGGTGGGCAAAACACGGCTGGCCCTGGAAGCAGCCCGCCACCTCCACCAGCAGCGACCTGGCCGCTGGCTGGATGGCACTATCTTTATTCCACTTGATCCGGTAGAAACGGCCGTTTACTTGCCCCAGGCCATCGCCCAAAAGGTGGGCCTGACCTTTCGCGGCGCAGTCGACCCGGCCCAGCAGTTGCTCAATTTCTTAGCCGGTCGTGAACTGCTGCTGCTGCTCGATAACTTCGAGCATCTGCTCAACGAACCGGAACACAGCCTGGCCCTGATTGCCCAGATCCTGACTCAGGCCCCCCACGTTACCTTGCTTATTACCTCCCGCCAGCGACTAAATCTGCGCGAAGAATGGTTGTTTGACGTGCCCGGCCTGACCTATCCGACAGTCGGTGGTGATGTCCAATCCATAATAGCCGACCTCGATCAGCAGCCGGACCAGGTGATGCGCTACAGCGGTCTCCATTTTTTTGTGCAGCACGCTCGCCGAGGGCATCGGTCCTTCGCGCCTACGCCGGCCGACTGGCGGGCGATTATCCGGCTGTGCCAACTGCTTGAGGGGCTGCCGCTGGGACTGGAATTGGCGGCCGCCGGAGTGCGCCAGACCAGTTGTGCCGAGATTGTGCGGCTGCTGACTGAGCGGCCGGCTGAGTTAGCCAGCCAAGTTTATAACGTGCCAGACCGCCATCGCAGTTTAACGGCCGTTTTTCATCACTCCTGGTCGCTGCTCGCAGAGGCGGAGCAGGCATGCCTGGCTCGATTGTCTATCTTCCGGGGCAGCTTTAACGAGACAGCAGCCGCGGCTGTGGCCCAGGCTACTCCCCTGATTTTGCTAAGGCTGCTGGATAGATCGCTGCTGCGCTGGGCCAGTGAAGCGGGCTGGTATGAAATGCACCCCTTGCTGCGCCAGTTGGCCGCCGTCCAGTTAAGCGGTGCGGAAAAATCGGCTGTGGCCGCTGCCCATGCCCATTATTTTGGCCACTGGTTGGCCGACCATGAAGCCCAACTGCACAGCGACGCTGAGCAAACCTGGCTGGCCCATCTGCGACTGTACCAGCCTGATTTGCGAGCAGCCTGGCGCTGGGCAACGGCCCAAGCCCCACCGGCAACCGATCTATTGGCTGCGATGCTGGGCAGTCTAACCCATTTGTATGATGTGCAAGCATTATATCGAGAAGGGATTCGGCTGTTGCAAACGGCCGTTTTGCCCACGCCCGGCGCTGACCCCATATTATCCGGGCGGCTGTTGAGCTGGATCGGCCGTTTCCAATACCATCTTGGTGAATATGCGTCCGCCCGCACCAGTTTGGATACGGCTGCCGAGCTACTCCGTGCCAGCCAGCAAACCGATCATTTGGCCCTGGCCCTCACCTTTCGCGGCGAAGCCGCTCGCCTAGAAAATGATCTGGGGCTGGCCCGCGCCTACCAGAAAGAAAGCATCCGGTTAGCCCAATCTGAACCGATTCTGGCCCTGGCCCTACTCCATCTGGGCAAAGTGGATATTGCCGAAGGGGCCTATGAGGCGGCCCAACAGGTCTGCCAGCAAGGGCTAACGCTGGCCCAACAATATGGCTCGCCCCGCCAGATTGCCATCTTTGAAGATAATTTGGGCACGGTGCTGCTGGAACAAACCCATTATGAGGCCGCCGAGCGGAAATTTATGGCTGCTTATGAGTTGCGCTATGCCCTGAATGATCAGTGGGGCATTGCTGCTTCACTGAATAATTTGGGGGTGCTGGCCCTTATCACCGGCGACTACGAGGAGGCGGTCGATAAGTACCGGCTGGCAGAAACCGTTTTTGAGCAAATTGGTCATGCGTGGGGCGCGGCGCAGGCATTGACCAACTTGGGGCGGGCGTTTGTCTATCAACAGGCGTTTGGCCATAAAAACAACGGGGGGCCAGATCGCCCATTTGAACGAGCGACTCAGACATTGCGCCGGGCGTTGCAGGTTTGGCAACAGGTTGATTCTGAATTGGAGCAGGGGGATTGCTGGCTCTATCTGGGGCAGTTGGCACTTTATCAGGAGGCGTATGAAACGGCCCGTCATCATCTGGAAACAAGCATGGCCATCTTGACCCGCCTGGAGGATGAGCGGCAACTGCCGGTTGTCTGGCGTGAGTTGGGGGTAGCCCTGACACGACTGGGACTGCTGCCTGAGGCTAAAACCTATCTGCGGCTGAGTTTGGAGGCCGCCCAGGCTCAGTCGCTAACGCTGGACGTATTGTACGCGCTGTCGGGCTGGGGGCTTTGGCTGGGGGTGCAGCAGGAAACAGGTTTGGCCCAATCTCTGCTCCAGTTAGCCATGTCTCATCCGGCGACCTGGTACCATGAGCGTGCGGAGGCGCAACGCTGGCTAACCGAATTGACGCGGACTGAAACGGCCGTTACGGGATCACCCTCATCATTGACGTTAGAAACGGCCGTGGTCCGCATCCGTCAGGAATACTTCTGAGTGACCATCGTGGGTACGGTCAGCACTGTTACGGGCATTGAATCACGCCCTGTGCCCACAGGCAGCTACCGCAAGCCGGGAAGCCATTGCTAAAGCAGTCATCTTCATTGTCTTCTGACAGCTCACAGCCGCCGCAAACGGTGCAGGGCGCAAACGAAAAGCTCTGTACCTTTTGGCGGTAGGTCAGGTAGGGTTCATCTAGCCAGATTTCCAGCAAATCCCGCTCATTGACGTTGCCCACCACATGCCGGCGCGACCGGTGGGGCTTGCCGTGTAGATAGCTCTCATGGTTGTGCATCAGCGGCCAGCAAGGGGAGACGCTGCCATCCCAGCTAATGGAAAGCGAGCCACTGGCAATAAAGTTGCAGACGTCATTGGCCGCCCCCAGGCTGTTACCGGCAAAGGTCACATTGCAGCCACTGCGCAAGGCTTGCACAAAAGCGGCCTGCGTTGTATCGTCCAGGTCCATGCGGGGCAGGCTTAGCTTGGGCAGCCAGGGCGAATCCATGTAGGTCAAATTCCGCAAGGTGTGAGTGTAGAGCATCTCAGCCTGCATCTCGGCCGTATAGGGCATCACGTTGCTGACGGAGTAATGTTTGGCCCCAACCGAACGGCCGATTTTCAGCACGGCCGGTAAGTCGTCGATGTTGCGGGCCATGGCCACAAAAGCAATGCCAATGCCTGGCCGCGGATGATGGCTGCCTGGGCGCAGCTTACGGAAACGCGCCAAATTGGCGATTACTTTTGGCAGTTCGGCCCCTAGCCGCACGTCGGCATAACTTTCCGGGCTGGCCCCATCAATCGAGACCCAAAGCAGGTCCAGCCCGGCCTCAATAAGAGCACGCGACCGTTTTTCAGTCAGCATAGTGCCGTTGGTAATCAGCTCGGTGCGTGCCCCGGCGGCATGGGCCTGGGCAATCCAATCCACCGTGCGCTTGTGAAAAAGCGGCTCGCCCAAACCGCCAAAAAAGAGGGTAGGGGGGGTGTCTAGCCGCCGCACGCTGTGCAGAATACGGCCGAATGTCTCATCGCTCATTTTGCCCGGGTTTTCGTCCCAGTTGTTGCGAATGCAGATGCGGCAGGCGATGTTGCAAGCGTTGGTCGGCTCAATATAAACTTTGGTCAAATGGGTGACGGGGCGGTGCATTTTGACCTGGTCGCCGTCACTTTCTAGCCGTACTTTGGCTCCCGGCTGTAAGCCGTACTGCGCTACGACTGCCGACGGAAGTATCAGTCGCCCTTCAGCGTCAATTTCGCCCCATAATGTTGGTCTGCTGTTCATCGTTTACTTGCCTTTGTCCTTGTCAATTAGCGGTTGGCTTACGGCCGTTTCTGCGCCTCTAAGGATACGTAGCAGGTACGGCAATATCACCATCGTCCCCAACTTACCATGATGCAAGCCGCTGCCGGTAGTGGATAAACGCGCTCTTTGCTCTGTCGATTGTCACATTCTGCCAGACTATGTAAAATGTTGCCCAAGTCAAAGGAACAGGTAGACATGGACCAATTACGCAAACCATTTTTTGTTGCGGCCGTTGTTTTGCTGGCGCTGACGATTTTGTTGGAAATCGGCTCGCTGGCGGTCATTGGCGGCCAACCGGCCAGCAGCGCCGACATTCTGAGCCTGATCCCCATCGAGGAAACAGAAGTGCGCGAGGCGTTTGACGACCTGAGCGAGTCAGAACGGCGCAAGCTGGCCAGCCAGGATAGGCCGCCGGGCATGGCCATTACCTATCTGGCGCTGCTGGATGGGCTGGTTTTGTTTACGATTGGTCTGATTGGGATTAGTCTGCTGGTGCCGGAATATGCCCACGGCAAGGTTCAGGGAATCGCTACCCTGGTTTTCGCCCTGATTGTGATCATCGCCGGCATTGCCATGATTTTTGTGGCCGTCGCCGCCCTGATGCTGATGGTCTCTCTCTTTCTGGCCGTACCCTTTGGCACGCTGGCCTATCTGGCCGGCTATGGCTTTTTCAACACGGCCGGGGCGCGTATTGCCCTCGGTTTGTTGATGAGCTTCAAGCTGGGTGCGGCTGTTTGTCTGGTGGTGGCTCAGCAGCGCTTTCTGCAAAACAAGGGGCTGGTGCTGCTCATCCTGACCGCACTGCTGGGCAACGTCATCATCAGTTTCCTGCACGGCCTGGTTCCCGGCTTCCTGGTCAGCATCACCGACGCCATCGCTGCCATTGTCGTAGCCATTCTGGCCGTCATCTGGGCTGTCTTTCTACTGATTGGCTCAATTCCCGCTATTATCAAGACCGTTACGTGAAACGTGATGTGTGACCAGTTCGCGTCGCCCATCACGCTTCACGCATCACAGCTTGCTCTGAACGCAGTTGAAGGGTTTCACGGAATTTCAACCCGACACCCCAGCGGGCAGCTGATCTGCAAAATCCCCCCTTCTTCATAGAACTGAAAGCTGGCGGGACGGCCGCGTAGCCTTTGTTCAATGGTCAGGCCCCGCTCACCTCGCTGCAAGACAGCCACGTCGGCCGTTCCCTGGCGCAGTTCTAATGAGAGGGTACGAATGGGTGTGGACGAAGCAGCAATATCCAGGCGGCAGCTTCCGCCTTCGGGAAAGTCAAAGACGCCCTGCCGCAACTGCTGGCGACAGGCGGCCGGCGTGGTGGCCGCCAGATCGTTGGCGGTCAAACCTTGCTCACGGCTGAGCAGCCCGCCCGCTCGCGCCAGCCAGTCCGGGCTGAGGCTATCTATCTCCCCATTGTGACGACTGACGCCCACGGCCGTTCCCGCCACAAACAGGAGCACCAGCACAATCACGATAACCAGCAGAACTTTGGGATTCATAGGTAGTTTACTGAACCTCAAACGCCCCAATATCACACAGCGCATCGCGCGGCTGTCCACGCTGGTCGGTGGCCGGGCAGAAACCGCCCTCAACGGCATTGCGGGCCGGGCTGTTAGGGGGCAGAGCCTGGGTCTGGGTAGGCCCGCCGTTGTCTTGCAGCGTTCCCAACAGCGGATTCACGTTTAGCAGGTTGCCGGTCAGATCGCCAACCAGGGTACACCCCCCGCTTTGCCCCAGCAAATTATACCCTTGTGACTCAAACGAGCCGCTGCAATCCGGGCCGGTCGCGGCGCTGTTACCGGCAATCAGGACCGCCCGTAAGCTGGCACTGCCGCTATTGAAGATGCCACCGCCGCCGCCACTGCCGCCATTGCCGTTAAGCGTGACGTGTTCGACCGTCAGCGTGCCCGTATTGAAAACGCCACCGCCCTGACCCCTGCGACCAGGTGGGTTGCCACTACCACCGCTGCCGGTAAGGTTTTCACTAATTGTACTATTCTGAATGACGAGCGTACCGTTGTTATAGATGCCAGCACCATCCCCGCCGGTTCCTCCACCGGCCAAGCCACCGGCACCGCCTGACCCGGTGCTGTTGCCGTAGATACTGCTTTGATTAACCGCCAGCGTGCCGGCATTGAAGATACCGGCTCCACGCCCGCCCCGGCCACCGGTGCCAAGCCCAGTGCTAGGCTCACCGCTGCTGGTCTGATTGTTACGCACGGTGCTGCGGTTAAGGGTAAGCGTGCCCTGATTGTAGATACCACCGCCATCAGCACCGGCACCGGCAGTTCTCACCAAAAGGTCCAGTTGCCAAAACTGGGGTGTAGCAAGAAACTGAATCTGGGGGGTAATCTGCACTCGGACAAGCTCGGCCGATTCTGAGGGTTGGGGGGCAGCGGTCACCGGTACAGCACCCGGTTGAGGCAGGTTGGCAACGGGCGATGAAGCAGCACGGCCGTTTTGGATAACCAGCCGGTTCAGCGTCACCGTTCTGCCTGTTGGTACCAACACCACGCGCTCGACCCCGCTACCGTTGATGATAGTCTGGCCGCCGCGTGAACCCTGTAACGTCACGTTTTGGTTCAAGACCAAATTCTCAAAATAAGTGCCGGCAGCAATGGCAATGACAGCCCCATCGGCTGCGGCATTAACCGCCGTTTGAATCGAATTAAAGGGACAGCCTGACGAGCAAACAGAAACGGGCAACACAACGGCCGTTTGCTCAACCGTTGCGTCGGCGAAACCAGCGGCAGACACGGTAAAACTGTTCTCGAAGGTAACGGCCGTTGTCGGCTGCAAACGAATCCGTATCGTCTGCGCGGTCTCGGCAGCCAGGTCACGCAAATCACAGGTTAGCAATCGGTCAGTGACTTCAAACGGACAGGTGCGCACGCCCACAATCTCCGCCTCCAGAACATTCAGCCCGTTGGGAACGGTGTAGCGCAGCCGCGCATTCTCAGCCAACCGGTCGGTACTGTTGCCCACCTGCAGCCGATAAGTGAACGGTTCGTTGATTACCAGCGCATCTGACACTGGCTCAGTTTGCGAAACCAACAACGATAGGCCGGTGGCGGGATTGATCTCGGTTGTTACCGGCCCCGCGGTTACTTCAGCCTCGCTGCTGGCAATCTGAAAGATGTCTTGCCGCGTACCTACCGCCGCCGGACCAGGCAGGAGGGGGAAGACGACGTCGGCACTTTCGCCCGCACGCAGGGCGGTTAAACTGCACCGGAGCAAGCCATCATCACTCTGGCAGTTATCGGTCAGACTGCCAATATCAATGCCGGTCGGCCGCTGATAGGACACGGTCAGGTTGGTGGCATCAGAAGGGCCGTTATTGTGAACAGTGATCAGGTAATTTAGCTGGCTACCCACGCTGACGGGTGCGGCCGGGCCGCTGACTTCGGCTTCCAGGTCAACTTCGGCGGTAACGGCCGTTCCCACCGTTACCAGCGGCGCGTCGGTTGGTTCAATATCGCTGCTGGTCAGGCCTACCGTATAGCTGATGACACCCCGTGTCGTGCCGCCCACCAATACCGAAATGCCGACCGAACGTTCATCGTTTGGCAGCAATGGCTCAGGCAGCAAACAGCGAACGGCCTGCCACGACTCAAAGTAGTCACATTCATTGGCTACCAGGAATGAAACGCCTTCGGGCAGCACGCTTTCGATAACGACCTGGTTGGCCGTGCGACGGCCGTTATTGGTCACGTTGATAGTGTAGCTCAACACCTCACCCGCCACGGCCGGATCGTTAGACGGCGTCACGACCAGCTCTAACTGGGGCGGGCGGGTTAGCAGGTAAATGCCCGTACCTATCCCAACCAGCAGCACTACTGCCGCCACGACGACGATAATCCACCAGGGAAACGGCCGTTTCTCCACCACCTGCTCCGGCACGACAAATGTGACCGATGGCCCTTCGGCAAACTCCTCATCCGGGACGCGAATTCCTACCGCGTCCAGCCGGAACAGATAGTTACCCGCCGCTGCTTCCGGCGGCACGTTGATGCGCACCGTGTACTGCTGCACCCCGGCAATGGCAAACTCGCGTTCACTTTCCCCGGCCAGCGTAAACCAGTCCGCCTGGGCCTCGCCCTGAGGCACAATGTGGGCGCGGGCTGGCAGTTGGCGGCCGGATGTATTAGCCACCGTGAAGGAAACCTCACCCTGCCGGTCATCGTTTAAGACGACACTATTCGTAGCTGTTGTGATGGCAAACGTGTTGGACATAAAGACCTCGCCACAAACTCAGAATGTTGAGATGCTACTCTCGATTGATACTGGGCAAAAATATCGTAGCAGGATCTGTGCTAAAACGAAGCGGCAGCACAGGTACTGGATCCAATGGATCGTAAGTTGCGCCACCATTCCAGGCAACGTACCCCTCCGCTTTCACACCGGGCGGCATAGTCATCCGGGCATAGGCACTGAACGTCGTGAAGTTGACAAGGATCGCATTCTGCCAGGTAGCGGATATGGTAGAAACGGGATCGGCGGCAATGCGCACCATGCTGTTGGGCGGTACATTGACGCTTGTGTTGATGAAAGTAGTACCATTTAAGCGAAAGGTTTGGATGCCAACAGTAGCCGCAACGTTGTTCGTATTGTACAGAAACAGAATCGTGACGCTGGTATTCTCGTCCTGCGGCGTAAAGTAAATGGTTGTTGTGTTGGCCCCGGCAGCAGCCTGCAACTCAGCCGGGTCAGGTTGATATTGTTCGGGAATAACAACCTGGGGTGTGTCAGAAGGATTACTGTCACTAAACTCAACATCGGGAGCATTCGATAACTGCAACGTAGCTTTCTCTTGCGCCAATGACTGGGATCCCAGCCATAGCGCAACAGCAATAACCAGACCTGCTGTCAAAAAGGGTAATACTTTCCGCATTTTCATATCTCCATTTATGGTTGCCATTCAGTCTCTGAGGAAACTTGATTGGCCAAAAATATACCTGGTTAAACGGCGCTCACCAAGCATAGCCGCTATCATGTGAAGACCAGCTCATAGGTTACATAGACCGGCTTTTCTGCCTGGATAATGCGTTCAAGCAACGGTTGGTAAACGGCCGTTGCCCCCGGCGCTTCTACCAAAATATGAAAGGGACGGGGTTGCCCATCCTCCTCCAGTGGCGATTCTGTAATCGTAAAGCCAGAGACGCCGGTGGCCGTCTCCAAAAAGCCAATCAGCCCCCGGTTCGTGCCCCGCCAGTGGGACAGATAAGCGGCCGCCGCGATCAGCTCCCGCAGCCGCCCCAATCCGGGCGGAAACAGGGTCGCCGCCGTCTGCTCATCCAGCCGTTCCGGTACGTGGCTAAACAGCCGGTCCAGGTCAACCCAACCCGCCAGATAAGCGGCAAAGGCATCCGGCGCCTGGTAAGGGTCAAAATAATCTTCCAGATTAGCCAGCGCTGCCTCGGCCGGGGCGGGCAGTGCCTCCATGACGGCCAGCAGGGCCGCCAGCGGACTGCCCGGCGTGACGGTGCGCTGAAACACCTCCGGCAGCAAGCGGGCTATCTCAGCTTGCCTCATCGTCACCCTCCGCCATTACCGTGACGTCATGCTCGCCGGAAACAAAGAGCCAGGTATCCGGCAGCGTCACCCGGTCCAGAAATTCCGCGCTGGAGGAGGAGGTATACGTTTCCCCATCCCGGCTGCCGTAGACGCCCTCAACATTACCGGCCAGCAGCAATGTCCCAGCGGGATTGGTGGCAAGCGTCTCAACCGGGTGAAAGCGGCCGGGATCACGCAGGGGCAGGCCGCAGCGCACGTCGGGTGTCTGCCAGCCGGTTTCACGGCGCGGGTCCAGCCACAACACCCCCGATCGATGGGAGGCGGCTACGATACGGCCGTCTAAAAAGCCAATCCCGCGACAGCTGCCGCCGTTCCAGCCCTGGCCGAAATGACGCCAGCCTTCTGGCGGGTCCTCGCCGCCGCGCAGCTCCCAGCGGAAACAACCGTTACCCGGATCGTTACCGCCGGCAACGGTCGCCCCGGCCCAAAGGAAGGCACGCGGCCCTTCATATTGCACCACAAGCTGGCGAATGTCCTCACCGCTCAGCCCAATCGGGCGAAACGAACCGGACCGGCCACCGTCGCTAGACAAATAGACGCCGCCCAGATTCTGCGAACTTACAATGACGCTGACGCCGCCACGCACGTCAACGGCCGTAGCCACCGCATACAGCCCCCGATCCTGCTCCTGCCGGTCCACAATGATCTGCACCGGACTGCCGCCCGGTTCCAGCAGCAGTTCATACAGCCCCCTGTCCGTAGCCAGCAGCAGCAGCGGCGTATTGCCGCGCAGCGTCCAGGCCAGGTCGGTCACGGCAAAGGCAAAGTGGGTCACCACCTGCCAGTTCTCGCCGCAGTCGGCCGCTACGTGAATACGGGAGCCGCCGTCAGCGTCCTTTGTGGCCATCGCCACCAGACCCGCCCGCTGCGGATGGGGTTCAATAACCATGATCGGCTCCTGGTCAAAGCGGGCAATCGCTTCCCAGCCCTCACCATCATTCATGGAGCGGAAAAGCGTCGCTTCTTCGGCGGTGCTGCTGGCCGCGTACCAGGTATGCGGTTGGAAATGGTCGGCGGCAATGGTGGTCACGTTTTGAGACGGTGTTTCGTCAACCAGCAGCCGCACCACCCGGTCCACCCAGCGCACGCCCGGCTCGGCCAGGGCCACGCTGTAGACGTCCGAGGCCCGCAGCGCCTGGCCAAAGGGCCAGCCGGTGGGACTGACGGCGGTGGGCAGGGGGGAAATGGTCTGGTACAGTCGGTTCAGCACGCGGGCTTTCACCGCCGCCTGGTCTTCCTCACGACCCACCACAATGCGCGCCATCACCCGCACCGTTTTGTAATGTGCCCAGCTTACCTGACAGGTGGTTCCTAACGGGCGGCGCTGGTCCAGGGCGGCCTGAATTTGCTGGCGGACCACTTCGGTCTGACGCTGGCGCAGGCTCTCGGCACTGATACGGCCGTTGCGCTCATCATCCGGTAGTTGGGGCACAAGCAGAATTTCGGCCGTGCCTGGCACAGCGTGCCGCCACAGGTCGGCCTGGGTCAAGGCTCTGGCACGGGCCACGCCGCGTGAACTGTTCAAGGCCAGCAGTTCAAAGTCGCGGGCGGTAACGGCCCGCTGCAGCGAATGCAGCTCTTGCGGCCCACGCGCCAGCGCATTTTGTAGCTCCTCGGCGGCCTGGCCGCCGGTAGCCGGGTGTGGATTGGTCACTTCCAGGCCGGGAATGGGGTCTTTGAGGACCGTCAGCGTGTGGGCGTTGACGTTGCCTTCAGGGCCACCCCCGGTACGATACCAGGCGCGAATCTCGCGGCCGGCAGGGGGGATAGCGGCCAGGGCAACGGCCGTTTCCGCCAACGCCCCATTCTGCCCCGTCAGCCGGGCGGCCGGGGCGAAAACAATATCGCCGGCAATGCGGTCGGCCAGGTAGACATACGGGTCCGGGCCGAGATTGGTAAAGTTATCGACCGCTCGCCACAGACGGTAGCTTTTGTTGTTGAACTGGCGGGCCGGGGCCTGCTCGTCCAATTCATCAGGCAGCGTCTCCACACCAATGAGCAGATCATATTGATCGCCGGTGGGGGCAATAATGGGTGGTCGCCGTACCGTCAGCGACAGGCCAGGCAGTCCCGTGCCCCGTCCCAACAGTTCCCCTTCGACCTGGGTGGCGTGAAAGGCCAGCACTTCCGCCTCGGTTTCGTCGGCAGCCAGGGTCACGGTCTGGCCGGTGATAAACAGGGGTGGTTCCGTGCCGCCGCCCGGCCGGCCCACAGTGACGCGGGTGCCACGCGGAATATCCAGCGGCTGTTCGGCGGTGGCCCGGCTAAAACGCAGGATGACTCTGGCCGCCGCCGGTGGGTGCAGCGTTACGCCCAGCAGCCGCAAAAAAGCAATGTAGGCTTTGTCCGGCAGCCGGTTGAGCCGGTAGATCATCGTCTCGGTCAGGTAGGCGTACAGTTCCAGCAGAACCACCCCCGGATCGCCGGCCGAGAGGTCATTCCATTCGGGCGCGGTGCGGGCGACGACGCGACGGGCTTCGGCCAGCAGTTGGGCAAAGGTGCGGTCATCGAGATTGGGTAGGGGCAATGGCATTAGCTTTCTTCTCCGCTCAAGTCTAAGGAAAATTGTAGTTGTTCGGTGCGCTGGCTGGCCCGAACCCGGTATTCCAGACTGATGTCTAGCAGTTCCGGCCGTTCCGGGTTGCGTCCGGCGTCCAGCGACAAGATGTCAATACGCGGTTCCCAGCGGGCCAGGGCGCGGCGGGTGTAATGGATGGCCAGGCCGGCGGTGGTGTCGTCGTTGGGCGCAAAGAGGAGGCGGTGTATGTGGCAGCCGTAGGTGGGTCGCATGACGCGCTCGCCGGGAATGGTGGAAAGCAAGAGCAGAATTGACTGGCGCACCGACTCATCGCCCGCTACCAGGGCAATGGAGCCGCGCGGGGTCAGGCTCAGCCCGCTGTGGCTTTCACCCCGGTCAAGGTCGGGATGGACAAAGCGCCAGGCGCGGAAGCGACCTTTAGCCATCAGTTACCCGCTCCTTCGGCCACAAAATCCTGGCCGGGATCGGCCACGACGTATTTGACGGTGCCCGGCGGGGTGCCGTCGGTCAGGCCGGTAATGGTATCGAGGCAAATGGAACGGCCGTCTATCCGAATCCAGTCAGAATAGCCGGCCTGCACGGGCAGGGTAGCAGTGCAGGGCTTGATGGTGGCCCCCACGTTAGGGCAGCCCTTGATCGGCCGCCCTTCGGGATCATTGTCTACCAGCAGGCGACGGCCGTTGACCGTGACCCAGTTCTGGCCGGGTGTAATGCCCACGACCCCGTTAACGTGTTTGCAAATTATCTTGGCGTCCTCGGTCAATAATTTCATTTATCCTTGTTGAAAATCAATCGTCTGCCCGCGAATGGTGATGGCCTGGCCGGGCGCCTCAATTTCCAGACTGGTGGCGGCGTGCAGGCGAACCCGATCGGGCGTTAGCTCCACGACGCTGCCGCCGCTGTTTTCCAGGCGAATGACGTGGCCGGTGTCGTCCAACTGCACCCGCTGGCCGCCCGGCGTCTGGAGCGTGTAGCGGCGGGCCTGGCCCTCTTCGACGCCGCTGTCGGCCGGGCCGTCCATGCCGTAGAAGCCACCCAAGACAATGCCCCGGCCGGGATCGCCGTGATCCAGCAGGGCCAATACCTGGTCGCCCACGTCGGGCAGGATGGTCAGCCCTTTGTTGCGGCCGGCCCCAATGGACAATACGGCCAGCCAGTCGGTCTCAACGTCGCCGTAGGTGGGCAGCGTCAGGCGCACCCGGCCGATATTCTCCGGATCGCTAATCTGGGAAACGACGCCCAGAGTGACGCCGGCCGCCTGAGGACGCGGCGGGGCAGGCGGGGGCAGGGTAGACAGTTCGGTGACATAACCCAATGTGCCGTCAATGCGGTGGGTGACGTCGGTGAGAATATAACGGCCGTTGACCGCTTCGGCCAGACCGCTAACTTCAATTGGTTTTCCGGGCCGCAAGGCGGGATCACCCGCGGCCACGCCCCACAAGCTGACTTCGGCCGCGCTGCGCCGGTCCAGTTCAGCCTGGGCCAGGGCAGTCGCCTGGTCGTCGTCGGCCGCGCTTTCGTCCAGCAGCAGGCGCAGGCCGTCACCGTTCATCGCAATTGGCAGCACGGCCGCGGCCACATCACGGCCGCGGCGCGGGTTGTCAACCCGGCCGCTGTTGGTCTCGACGCGCAGGGGATTCCAGCCAACGGCCGTTACCTCACGGCAGGCGGCATCCCCGTTGAGCGTCACGCGGGCTTCCAGCAGCGAATCGCCCAGCAGCAGCGGCAGCGCCTCGCCCAGACCGGAGAGGGTCAGCAGATGGAGCGTCTCATCCTGCAAAATAAAATAAAAGCCGTAGCGGCGCGTCGTCTGGGTGAGCAGGTCGAGGTCGGTCTGGTTGTGCTGGAAGAGGCGCATGAGCAGCGGCCCCCGCTCATCGGCCTCCACGCGCAGGCCAAGCGGGGCGACCAGCTCAAAGGCCAGGTCGCGTAAATCAACCTGGACGTGAGCGCGGGCCGTCTGCCGCTGGCGCAGTTGGTGCAGTTTGTCGTAGCCACGGACCCGAATTTCGCGGCCGCCGTTAGGGGTGTAGACATGCTCAACGGCCGTTACCGCACCCGTAAACAAGGGAGTGTTGGCTTCCTGGACCATAATCTGCAAAGCCACACCCGGCGTGAGGCGGTCAGTTATTGCCAGCGGACCAGGCGGGTCCACGAAAACTACTTCGCATAGCGCGGGCAGGGAAAGGCACTGGCGTACGCGCACCTCATTCAGCCCCAGCAAATCGGCGGGGGGTAGGGGGCGGCCGTCGGCTTCGATAGTCAGTTGTGGTATGTGGTAAACGGCGTGCATCTTATACCAACTCTGGTTCAGTCCAGGTGCGTCAGTCTCGGCGCAGCGCGGGCGGAATACGCAGCAGCGTGCCGGAGACAATATGGAGCGGATCGGCCACGCTGTTGATGATAGCCAGCAGCCGCCACAAGGCCGGATCGCCAAAATAACGGTAGGCAAGCTGGTCCAGCCGTTCTCCCTCAATATTAGGGGGGGCGGCTGACCCGTCTGTTTCTTCTGACTGGTCGCCTGTTGTCGTCGGGCTGGGGCCGCCGACTATCTGGTGAACGTCCCAATCGTCGCCGGGTATTCCCCATTCTGCGAGCCAATCGGCGGGTAGGGGCGGCACGGCCGTATCGCCCGGCTGCTCACCCGCTTCCAGTATGGTGGGATCGTTGACGCGCAGCAGCCGCAGCCGCAGCCAGGAGCGCTGGGGCGCACCGGCGGCGTTGAACTGTTCCAATCGTTCGGCAACGGCCGTAATCACGCCGGGCACGTCCCACGCCTTGCCCCAGAGAAAACGAACCTGGGGCGTTTGCTGACCAGGCCACTGCCGGCCCTGACGGTTGCTGTTTTCGGCCAGCCGCCAGAGCGGGGTGGTCAGCTCACGCACGTCTTCGCCAGTGATGGACGATCCGGCCAGCGACACGTCAAACAGTAAATCAAGCTGGAGTTCGGTGCGGCCGCCGCCGGTATGCAGCAGCGGGTCATCGCTCAGGCCCGCCCCGCTGAGCCAGCCGCCAATAGACTGGCGGGGCTGCAGGCCGGCCGTGCGTCGCACCAACAGCGTTTCGGGGTTGAGCAGGCAGCCGAGTCGTTCGTTGCTGCCTTCAATCAGGAAGACGACCCGTTCCATGCTTCACCTTCTTGTTCTTGCGTCAGGCGGTGCCAACGTTGCCAGCGACGGCGCGATTGCTCCCACTCGTTGGTGGTGGGGGTGATGTCGTCGGGCAAGTCGGGCCAGTAGTCAGCCGTTACCGTGGGCGGGAACGGCGGCGGACCGACGACCGAAGACGATGGACGGTCTGGCCAGGCCGGGCCGCGTGCCGGGTTCGGTGTACCTCCTGTCTCCCGTTGGGGCTGGCTTGTAGCGCTGGTCGAGCGCCTGGGCCTAAACGCCGCTGGCCAGGTGGGGTCTGCTCGCGGCGGTGTGGGCAGGTTGGGCCAGCGTGGGCGGGCGGGCTTAAGTGGGGGCATCTGCTCCGGAAAGGGCGGGGCTGGCCGGGATTGTGGTGGGTCAGGCAGGTCGGCCGGTTGCCCGGTTGCCAGGTCGACGGGCTTGGCGTGATGGCTTGCTTCGGATTCATGCCAGGCTGGGGTCGGTCTGGTGGTAGCCGAGGGTCGGTCGGGGAAAGATGGGGTGGGGGGATGGGTAACGGCCGTTTCCAACACCGCCTCCCTATTGTCTGCGGCCGCCCGCTGTGGCTCAAGCGTCGGCCGCGACGGGAAGGAGGGCGTCACCGCTGCCGGCTGGGTCGCTTCGGCAAAGGCTGGCGGAGCGGACGGATCGCCGTCGGGCCGGGCCAGAAAGCGCAGGCGCGACCGCTGGCGCTCTGGCGGCGCGGCCGCCGGAAAATCAGCGCGTGGCGGGGGCGCAGCCGCCATAGGATCGGCGGCTTCTGCCGGGGTTGGCGCGACCGGCTGTTCTGGCTGTTCGGGCCAGCGAAAGCGAAGGGGTCGGGTGCGGGTGCGGCGTGGCGGGAATGAGGGCAACGGCCGTTTAGGAGGGCTGGCCAGTTGTGCGACGGGCAGGGCAGTGGCCTTTTTCGCTGCCTCCGCTCCCCTGTCAGCGGGCCGGGCCGAATCGCTTGCCGTCGGCTGCTCAGCCGCCACCGCCTGCAGCTCTTCTAGCTTTAGTCCCTCTACGCGGGCCAGCCAGTCAGCGGGCGGTTCGTCGGCCGGTAGGCGAGCCAGCCAGTGGGCTGGCGGGCCACCGGGCGGCGGGCTGTCGTCGGTTGGGACGTCGGCTGGCTCTTGATGCTGCTCTGGGGAAACGGCCGTAGCAGACGGCGCTACGCGCTCAGCCAGAACCAGGAGCAGCCGGCTCCCTTGCGCCAAACCACGGCGCAAACCCTTGCGCCAACCAGATGTCCAATCGTCCCAAATGCTCACGATCAGGCACGCTCCAACGAGTCAAAGACCAGCGTCAGGCTCTCAATGGCGATTTCCCGGTTCATGGCGTCCAGCGGTGCGCCGTGCCATTCAGAGGGCCACGCCTCGAACAGGTTCCAGCGGGTGACTTCACCGCTGCCTTCGCTGTCCAGCATAATAATGGAAACGTTACGCCGTTCGGCCTGGCCGCGAACGGCCGTTAGCATCCAGTCCCACAGCTCACGCGAAGCAGTCAGCCCGTAGCGCAGCGTCACGCTGGCGTAATCGACCGGGCCGGGAATGTGGCGTACCACCTGATTATTGCCCCCTTCCCGGTAGCGAATCACTTCGACGCGCACGCCCAGGCCCTCACAGGCGGTGAAGTGCCCTTCAGTTAAGCCGGCAATTTCCAACTTGAAATTATATGCCCGATAAGGATCAGTTCCATTGGCCATTGTTAACCTCCTTGCACCTCAACATCTGTGCCGCCGCTGTATTGGCTGATACGGAAAACGATAAATTCGGCCGGCTTGACCGGGGCAATACCGATCAGCGTTGTCACAATACCGGCGTCAATGTTTTCCGGGGGATTGGTTTCGCTGTCACATTTCACAAAGAAGGCTTCTTCGGGCGACTGCCCCATAAGCGCCCCTTCGCGCCACAGCCGGGTGAGAAAGGCGCCAATGTCCCGCCGGATTGCTTTCCACAGTGGGGTGTGGTTTGGTTCAAAAACAATCCAGCGCGTGCTGAGGGCAATCGACTCCTCGATCATGCAGAAAAGACGGCGCACGTTGAGGTAGCGCCACTCGCTGCTGCCGCTGGCAATGGTACGCGCTCCCCAAACCCGAATCCCCTCAGTGGCAAAAAAGCGGATGCAATTGACCCCGTTCTGGTTGAGTTCACCCTGCTCGGCGCGGGTCAGATGGTAGGTCAGATTGAGCGCGCCGCGCACGATTTCGTTGGCCGGGGCCTTGTGGACGCCGCGCGTGGCGTCGGACCGTGCCCAGATACCGGCCAGGTGGCCGGAGGGAGGCACGTTGACAATCTCTTCAGGGGCAAAGGGATCGCGCACGACCAGCCAGGGGAAATAAAAGGCACCGTAGCCGCCGTCTGACTGGCGCGGGCGCAAACCACCACCGGCCGGGGCTTCGCCTTCGGCCCCGTCACCTTCCTCTTTTTCTTCTTTGCTGCTGCGCCGGGCCGGTGTCGAGGCCACCTGGGTTAACTGGCTGATAGCGGGTACGTTCTCCGGCGCATCCAGAATGGCCACCCGGTCTTTTAGCCGCTCGCAGTGGGAGATGATAGCATCGTAGGCAGCGGCGTCGGTGTAGCCGGGTGCGGCCACAATGGCCACCTCATCGACCTGTTCCAGCACGTCCAGGCCGGTACGTTTACGCCCGCCGCCGCTGATGGGCTGGCCCCGACCGACGTTAACCACGTAACAGCGGCTGCCCCCGTTCTGGAAAAAGCCAAAAACGGCGTGGGAGAGAGGGGTGCTACGACTATTTTCGGGGGCAAATTCGCGGGTGAATTGGGACCAGTTGTTGATAGCGATGGCCTCGTTGACGTGGGCCCTGGCATCAGGGGCTTCGCCGACAAAGCCAACCGTGCTGGTTCCCACCGCCTGGATAGGGCGAGCGCCGCCGGACACCTCCTCTATGTAGATATCTGGAGCCAGATAAGTTACCATGATTGTCTCCTTATGGTGTAAACATGGATAAAAAAGGGCTAGAAAGACAACAAAAGTCTTGCACTTCTGCTGTCTGGCAACTGTATAACGTTTGCGTCAAATAGGCTGGTGTTACAGATCAATCGTAACAATCAGCGGTTCTGTGGTAGGGGCCGCTGATAGCTCAACAAGTTGTCCTTTTGCTTTTATCCGTACTGCTTGTTGGTGACCGGCGGGGATGGTGGCAAAGTGAAATTTGCCGTGGGCGTCGCTGTAGGTCGAACGTTGTAGGGCCGGGAGTTCGATGCGGGCACCGCTGAGGGGTGTCTGGTTAGGGCCGTGAATAATGCCGTGCAGGGTGGTGACGGGCGTGCCGTTGAGAACAACGGGAGCGCGTACCAGGGGAACATCCGGTTCCGGCTGCTCCAGGCGCAGCGGAACGCGCAAGAAGAAGGCGGGTCGGGGAGCAATGTTTAGCGCCAGCCAACTTTCAGGGGGTAACGGCTGTAAATCGACGTCAAATTCAGGGTTGGCCAGGGCGGCAAATACCAGTTGGCCCAGCAGCCGGTGGGCTGTGGCCGGCTCGTCGGCCCAGGTGGTGATTAAATAGCGAAGATAGATTTGTAGGGGCGGTCGCTGTTGGCTTCGTAAGGGTGGGGCATCGAGCAGTTCCCAGAGGTAGAGATTGACCGATGGCTCTGGGGCAACGGCCGTTGGCACAGCAAACGAGAGCGGGACGTCATCACCCACCACCCGCTGTACCCATGCACCTATTTCTTGATCCGTCTGCTCGATCACCGCCACACTCCTGCCTAACACAGCGATACTGAAAACAGTGTAGCATAAGTTGGGAGCGATAGCAATTGGCTAGAATGAGACGGCTGTATAGGCGATGTCAGGCCCGATGGGGCAGCCGAAACGCAACGTATTGGTTGCATAGATACAACAACTGTTGTAATACTACAATAGTCACTTGACAACCGGCAGAAAATATATTATGATTTAGGCACGCTTTGATAACTCACGTTATCTTAGCAGCCATTAAAGGTCGGTTGGCCACAACATAATAAGTTTTATGATAATCGAAGTTATGTTGTAGTCACCGAAATCCACCAGAGCCGCTTCCCCCCTTGACACAACAAGAAAAATAGGTTAAGATAACTATTGTTATGATAACAGGAGTTATCTTATGGATGCTAGAGCTGATTTTGTCGGACGCAAAGTAGAATTAGACCTTCTTAACAACCTGTGGGCGGCAGGTCGGGCCTCTCTGATCATTCTCTACGGCCGTCGTCGGGTAGGGAAGACGCGCCTGCTGACCCACTGGCTCAAAAACCAGGGCGTCGACAGCGGCTTTTACTGGATGGCCGAAGCCACATCGCCCCATGACCAGTTGCGCTCCTTCACCCACGCCTTTACCGCCTTTGATGATCCCGAACTGGATATCCACAAGGATTTGACGTTTCCTTCCTGGGAACATGCGTTTCGCCAGATCGCCAAGCTGGCCCAGCAGCAGCGGGTTGCCGTACTCATTGACGAAGTGACCTATATAATGGAAGTGGTGCCAGAGTTCGTTGCTTCCCTGCAGAAAGCCTGGGACCAGTGGCTGAAGAATTCACAGGTGATGCTGGTACTTTCCGGGTCGGACCTGGGCCTGATCGAGAAAGGGCTGCTTTCTTATCGTGCGCCGCTCTATGGACGCGAAGCGGCCAGAATGCAGTTGACGCCGCTGCCATACAGCGCCACCAAGCTCTTCTTTCCCCAATATGACGCGCATGAACGGATCAAAATATTCGCCATGTGGGGTGGCATCCCGGCCTATTGGGAACGGTTGACCAATCCGGAGCAGTCGGTTATGGAGAATTTGCAGCAGCAGTTGCGTCTGTCAAATAACTGGCTGGTAGAAGAGGCGCGCATTTTACTGCGCGACTTTATCACCGACACCCATAACTTTGTGGGCATTTTGCGGGCCATTTCTGAGGGATACGAAGTATTCTCGGAGATTTCGGGGCGGGCCGGCATCTCCACGGGTCATACGTCGCGCTATTTGAGCATCCTGCGTGAAACTGGCTTTGTGGAAAGAACGACGCCCGTCTCGGACAAGAATCCCGAAAAATCACGCAAAGGGCGGTACATTGTGACCGACCCTTATCTTCGCTTTTATTATCGCTACTTATCCACCTCCCAATCGAAAGTGGCCATGGGGCGCACCAAAGAACTGGTGACATCGATAGAAAACGATCTGCCCGACTTTATCCGCAAGACGTGGATCGACCTCTGCCAGCATTGGGTGGCGCTGGCGGCCGTTAACGGCAAGCTGCCAACGGCCGTAGACAACATAGGCAGAGAGTGGAAGGGTAGCGATAGCTATATTGATGTGTACGGCATTTCAGAGAAAGAGCGAACGCTGGTCCTGGGCCATTGCCACTGGGGGCACGAACCGGCCGACCCCCAACAGTTGCTGGCATGGCTCATCAATAGCGACACGGTTGCGATGCTGCCTAAGGGCAAATGGTCTGTTCGTTTTATCGGCTTTGCGGCGGCTGGCTGGACACATACCGCAACTGAAGCCTTACTAAAGGAAGCTAAAAGTTTAACCAGAAAATGTGATGTGGTTGGCGTGCATTTACTGGATTTGACCGAAGTGGATGAGGACCTGTTCCAATGGACCATTTGAAACGGCCTTCAAAACAACCTTAACGAATTGATTTTGGCTCCAAAAAAAACAAGCCGCGGCAACGGCTTGTTCTAGGGGTAGTGACAGCTTTAGGGGTTTTTCTGTCACGGATGATTGATGCAGTGCCTATGTTAGCAGATTTATTCTGTTTATTCAACCATTTTCGTGACACTTCCTCTACATTAATGGAGCAGCGCGAACAAAGTTCGCGCCCATATTTACCTGCGGGAGAAGTGTCGTATGCGCGATTCTTCGTCCCCCGAAGACGCCGGACCTGATGCCACGCGCATTCTGGGGATTTATTCGCAAACCTACAATGAAATAGTCAAGCCAGACCAGATCTGGCCGGTGAGCAAATATTTCCTGCGTCGCTGGCTGCCTTATCTGACACCCACGCGCTTTTGGGCCGTGGTTGCGGCTCGCCAGTTAGCCTATCGACTGGGTAACAAGCATCGTTTTGAATGCTACGACAGCCTGCTCTACAAGGAAGCGTGTACCAGTCGCGCCAATTTCTATCGCATCAAAGCGGAAATGGACCAGACAGATACGGCCGTTTCTCTCTTCATCTCTCGTGAGCCAACGACCTATCAGCGCGATGGGGATGTTACCAGGCCCGGGCCAACGGTCTATCATGTCCGCCTGGACGACGTGCTGACGCCGGGTGATGCGGCCCATTTAACCGCCTGGCTGCAAGCCCAACAGGTAGAGCGGCGCCCTGAAGCCGTCCTCCATCTGCTGCAAACGGCCGTTACCCAACCGGCCGCCACGTTTCTGGCCCCCTCCCTGACCCCCTATCTGGCCGATCCGCCCGCCCGCTTCCAGGCCGTGACCGTGGCCGACGTGGTAGAGCGCGTGTTTGGCAGCAAGATTGGCCAGGAAACAGCCGTTCGCAAAGCCGCTGATGCCCTCCACACCCATTTGACCGGCGCTACCTATATTGGTACCCATTACTTCCGTCACCACTGGCTTGACCAGTTGGGTGCCGGCCCGGCTCTCTTGATCACCTATCTGCGCAGCTACTGTTATTTCAACGAAGAGACGGGCGAGATTCGGGATCGGGTAACTATCACCCGCCCCCAACTGGCTGACGCCCTGGGCATTGACCGGACAACCCTCTTTCGCTGGCTCAAGAAAATCGACAAGGCAACCTTGCCCGACCAACCATTCCATCCCTTTTTAGAGCTGCTCAACACCCAAAAAACGGCCGATAACGACGTCGAGTCCACTTTCCGCGTTCAGCTTTATGAACCGCTTATCCCCCGCCACCTGGACCAGTACCAGGAGCGCGTGCAGGTTTATCAGGCGGCAGTCAGGCAAAATGAGACGCACACCGATGGGTCTGGAACCCAATCAGCGTTGCAAAATGAGACCCACGCAACCGGGCGCAAAGACGGGTCAGCGTTGCAAAATGAGACAAACACATTGGTGGCAAAACCGGAGGGTGCGTTGCATAATGAGACGGACACGCCGACCACGTCAGCCCCCTCAGCACGGCAAAATGAGACTCACAGGCCGGGCAACCAGGCAATTATGGACCCACACCCGGGGTCACCCATGCAAAATGAGACGGGGATTGTTGCAGAAGTAGACGCTTATAAGTACCTAAATACTTTATTACAAGCACTGGAAAAGAACGGAATAAGGACCTTTGCTGCTGCTGCGGCCGTTTACCCTCATTTAGCGACAGGCTGGCAATTGACGGGAGGGAAGGCTTTGGGGACGTTTGCGGCAACGGCCGTTGCCACCGTAGCCGAATTTTGTCAGGCGGTAGCTATTCAGGGACGCAGCAGCCGCGACAAGGTAGCCAGCAGCAGCCTAAGTCTGACCCAACTGGTGGCCTGGTACCTGTATCTGCTGACCCAGGAGCGACTGCTGCCAGATGCCCGGCCCGGTTATCTGATCAACCGGGCGCAAGAAGGCGAACCGCCCCCCCCGCCTTTCTACCAATTAGCGACGCTGAGTTGGGAACTGTGGCGCTGCTATGCCTGTTTGCTGGAGCTGCCCGGCCACTACCATGGCTATCTCCGCGACGCCCCAGGGTATGAGCTATGGCAGCAGCAGTATGGCCATTTGCGGGCCGACGAACTGCCGTTGGGGGTAGGGCAGGGGGTGAGCGAGTACGTGACCTTTATGCTAGATGGCCCACCTACGGCAGCCCCACCCACGGCTGGGCCTGCGGGCGGTGGGGGCCAGAGGGCACAACCGGAAGCGGCTGATGATAACGGCCGTGTCCTCAGCCTGACCTTACCCTCCCACCAAGACCAGTGCCACTGGCAGGCTGTTTTAGGCGAACTAGAACTGCAAATGACCAGAGCCACCTTCAATGCCTGGCTAAAAGATGCCCGCTTGCTAGGCCGGGATGACGCGGTTTACGTCATCGGCGTCCATAACCAATATGCCAAAGAGTGGCTAGAGAAGCGGCTGCGTGACACCATTCGCCGCACCATGCAGGCCGTTATGCAGGCAGATGTGGCGCTGCGGTTTGAAATATGGCAGCATGACACGGATCGCGTAACAGCGGCGGCTGAAAGTCCTGATGCTAATCGTGCCCTCTGATTCATGGCTATAATGCTTTTTCATCACCTATTTTATTCCTCCGTTTGACCATGTAAGATTGTCCACAAAGTGGTAGAATGACGGTATGCCCGTCGAGACAATATTTCGTCGCCGGCTGGTAAACGCGCTACAAAAGGCGTTGCGCGACGGACACCTTTTGTTAGCTGCGCCACCCGGCTATGGCAAAACACTCTTGTTGCAGCAGTTGACCGCCTCTCAGCCCGATACGTA
>SLGK01000262.1 GCA_007123775.1 Anaerolineae bacterium
GGCACTCGAAGACGCTGTATTGGACGCGGTAGCCAACGCCTTCCATAATTTTGGCGACCTCTCGTCTTCGTTTGTCATCACTGATGTCGTAGCTAACTAGAATGCGCATCTTATCTTCTGCCTTATCATATCTTGATCAACTGCTGCCACCAGTTGCTAGCTGCTGGTTGGGAAGGCATGGCAACAAGACGACCGTTTAGCGCTTCCGCAGCCAGCGCGTCAGCAAGCGCATTTTCTTCTCGTGGCACATGACGGAATCGGACAATCTTAAAGTGAGCGGCCTGACGAACAGCTTGCTGATGGAGCAGTTTGAGGCGCGGGCTATTAACCCGGCTGTGGCCGGTCATTTGGCGCACCATTACCTCTGAGTCGGAAATAATTACGACCTGCCTGGCCTGCAAGGTTCGGGCCAGGTGCAGACCGAGAAGGGCAGCGCGATATTCGGCTTCGTTGTTAGTCATCTGGCTCAACCTGCGGCTAAGCCAGCCCAGAAAGTAGCCTTCGTCAGTACGGGCCACAGCGGCGATACCGCAGTAGCTGCCTTGATAGCCACTCTGGTGGTTGCTGCTATGATTGCTGCCACCGGTAGCCCCATCTACGTGGATTTGTAGCATAACAACCTCCTCTGAATCATGAATCTCGTCTTGTTAATCCAGAAAGTTTTCTTCGATCAAGATGTTATCATTGTTATTGGCCGGTTGGCGGTAGTTGCCGGCGCGGTGGGGCCGGCCACGGGGTAGGCCCAGAGAGCGCTGGCTGTAGGTGTAGGCCCTACCGTAACCGGTTGGATGTATCAGGCGGTCTACCGTTTTGGCGATAGTACCAATAAAGAGAATGCGGATGAGCAGGAGCAGCAGGGCAATCATGATCGGAGTGTAGAGGAGCATGGCCTCACGTGAGAGAATGGTGCTGCCTATGGGCTGCCGCATCATGGTCAGAGAGATTGCATACCAGGTTAACCAGGTGTTCATGGCTGCGCCGAGACACCAGGCACCTACCAGAAGCCAAAACTCTTTTGGCTCGTCCCAGCCTTGTTCGGGCATAAAGAGACGAATGAGGCCGACCAGATCAATGCTGCCAAAAGCAATTGCCAGGATAGCGGCCCATTGCAGTCCCCAGATATCTACCGTGCCCAGCAGATCGAGGAGCGCGTAGCGATTGGTCTCAAAGTTGAACAGCTCGAAGCCGAAGAGGGTCAGGGCTAATGTCAGGCCAATGAGGACGCCCCGACTTTCATCAACGTTCCAGTTAAAGGGGATTAGTTTTCGTTTGTTCATATCACACCTCTT
Organism: Anaerolineae bacterium; assembly: GCA_007123775.1. Classification (GTDB taxonomy): domain Bacteria; phylum Chloroflexota; class Anaerolineae; order Promineifilales; family Promineifilaceae; genus SLGK01. The sequence goes on from SLGK01000262.1 coordinate 1,290, forward strand.
TTTGTTACGCGGAGATTCACGGAGGACACGCAGAGTTTCGCGGAGAAAAGCAGAGAAAAAGCTGTTGTCGGCGCATCTGCTTCGACTGCGCTCAGTACAAGTCAGTACCAATCCATGGTCCTCAGCGCATCGCCGCGTTCCTATTCGCTGTCAAGAATCGCTGCCAGTCGGTGAGGGTCAGGGCAGTGACAATGATGTGGCCGCTGTCGAGAATGGCGACGGTCTGACGGCGCTGGCCGCCGGTTAGAATAATGAGATAATCTTCGGCAATGGCCGTGGTCAATCGTTTGATAGGACTGGATTCAGCCAGTCCAACGGCGATAACGCGACGGCCGTCTATCAGGCCGATGTCGGGGAGGATGAGCCAATTATCCATCGTCTATTGCGTATTCCGTATTGCGTAGTGCGTAAGAAGTCTACGGAATACGCACTATGCAATACGGCTATTCATTTTGCTTTCACCGGCACATACACCGTCTCTTTGCCGGCGATGACCTGGGCCAGACGGCGGGCCTGGAGTACCAGCGCGTGTTGCAGGGTTGTGTCACCACCAGGCCCGACCAGCGGGTGGTAGACGCGGGTCTGTAGGCGGTTGCCGTAGGCTTGCAGCACCTGTACGACGCCTGCTTCTCCCAATTCCACCGGCCGTTCTTTGCTACCGGTCCGGACAAACTGCTCAGGCACGATGCTGCCCCGGTTAACCATTTCCAGGCAGAGGGAATCGGCAATCAAAGGGCGCCACTCTTCCATCAGGTCCAGAGCCAGGGAGGGACGGTTGTAACGCACCTCGTGGAAAAAGCCGGCAAAAACATCCAGGCCAACGGTGTGAACGGCCGCACGCACATCTTTGAGCAGCAGGCTGTAGGCAAAGCTGAGCAGGGCATTGAAGGGATCAGGTGGCGGGTAGTAGTCGCGGCGGGCAAAACCCCAGGCCGGGTCTAGCAGGGTACGAATGGCCTCGAAGTAGTAAACGGCCGCTTTGCCCTCGTATCCTCGCAGTGCATCCAGGGTTGTGGCCTGAGGTAACTGCTGCTGCATCCGGATCATACCATTCAGGGCATTTTCAAACTGGCCGCGATGGCGGGGATAGGTAGCCATGCCGCGGGCCTGCCCGCCGGCGTCGGCCAACCGCCTCAGCTGGCGCTGTAGGACAACGCGCTGGTTGTGGATTTTGCCGTCAACGATAGCGCGAGCCTGGGTCAGGGCTACGGCCCTATCATTAACCATCTGAAGCTGACGCTGACGCAGGGCCACATGTTTGGAGCCATGACCTTCCGGGCGCACCTCGAACTTCCCGTAGCTGGAAAGGTATACCACATCTATATCCCGCCTAACCAATGTTTTGAGGGCCTGGGTGGTTAACTGGACGTTACCCATCAAGACCAACTGGGTAATCTGGCTCAAGGGAAATTCATCCAATATCTCGCGCTTTTTGCGGACCACCAGCCGTTCACCGCGGCGGCCGACTACAGCACCTTGTTCTTTCACATATATCGCGCTCATCTTAGCACCTCCGTACGAATTACGAATCATAAATTATGAAAAGCGGTTACGCGAAGGCTCACAGAGGACACGCAGAGTTTCGCAGAGAAAAGCAGAGAAAAAGCTGTTCTCCGTGCATCTGCTTCGACTGCGCTACTTCGACTGCGCTCAGTACAAGTCAGCACAAGCCTGCGGTCCTTCGCATATCTCCGTGTTCATGTTCTATCTGAGCTGGTGCATTTCGTTACGGACGAAAAACCAGCCAACAAACTGAAACCCTTCTTCAAAGCTGCGTAGATGGGTTTTGTGCGGGTGTAGGTTAAGCCCCAGGCGACGCAGGTTGAGGCTGGCCCAGTAGCGAGCGGTTTTGACGGCCGTTTTGTGACGAGACAATATGACAAAATCATCGGCGTAGCGAATCAGCCACAGACCGCGCTGCTGCATTGCTCTGTCAAAAGGGTGAAGATAAAGATTACAGAGCAAGGGCGACATAACATTGCCCTGGGAAGTGCCAGCTGTTGTCTGGTCGGACCGCCAGGCGTTGCCAATTTTGGTGTAGAGCCAGCGACGCACCATTTCCCGGATGGGGCCGGGCACCTGCCATTGGGCCAACTGACGCAAGACACGGCCGTTGCGCATCTGGCCAAAACAATCTTCAATGTCGGCATCCAGCACCCAGGCCGCTCCTTCCGAACGGGCCTGCATAATGGCCTGAGCCGCATCGTGGGTAGAGCGGCCTGAGCGGTAGCCAAAACTGCAGGGCAAAAACTGGCGCTCAAAGACCGGCTCCAGGTAATTGTAGGTGGCCCGCTGCACCACCCGATCGCGGATGGCCCACAGGCCTAAGGGACGCCAGTTGCTGCCTGCTTTTGGTACTAGAATTTGCTTCACGGGCTGCGGCCGGTATCGCTGTTGGACCAGCTCCTGGTGCAACTGAACCAGTTCCGTTTCCAGCTTGGCTTCAAACTGGTGAATGGTCTCACCATCGCTGCCGGCGCCGCCTTTGTTGGCCCGCACCACGCTCCAGGCCCGGCGCAAGGCATCGACCGTAAAAGCACTCTGCCAGGGGCCATAAGGAGAACGCAAACTAGGAATGGGTAGGAAGTTGTTCATGGATTACCTCCTGGGGTGAAATTATGAATTATGAAAGATGAACTTTCATAATTCATCCTTCATAATTCATCCTTCTTAAGCCAATGGTGTAAAGGGATCGAGCCGCCCGCTTCATAGTAGCGAATAGCGGCTTCGCCAATTAGGAGGGTCATGGCCCCACTCATGGCACCGCTCAGAACCCAACCCAAAACAGGTACCATTTTGACCAGGGCCAGTGCCAAATAGCGCAGGCCAAAAGTGCTGACCACCGTGCCCAGAACCTCCCGGTTGATACCGCCTGAGGGCACGTAGCCATAAGCCGCCCCCACCCGCATGACCACGCCCACCTGTATGATGGCCTGAACAGGAATGTCTAGCATGGGCACAGGTTGGGCACCGACCATGCCAGAGACCAGGGCAGCCTGGCGGATGACACGACGGGAAGCCAAGCGACGTAGGCAGACAATCTCTCGTCCCAGAGGTACGGCCAGGCGGGGCACGGCGTCAAGCATGGCCGGCAGCAACCGCTCTTCGACGTTCTGGCCCGTGCGGGCTGAAATGGGAATGACGGACATGCCGATACGCCGTTCGGTATCGGCCACGGCCGCAGACACCGACTCAATCTGATCACTTTTGTTGAGTACCAGCAACAGCGGCCGGCCGCCGGCGCGAATGGTAGCGATCCAGCGGTAGTCGGTCGCTTTTAATCCCTGGGTGCCGTCCAGCAAATAGACAACCAACGCCGCCTGATTAAGGGCATATACCAGTTCTTCGCCCTGGGCGGCCAGCTCTGGCGGGTGTGGCGGCAAATCAATGAGAACGAAGCAGCCATACGACTGAATTTGCTGTTCGACCAGCACCAGGCTGTGTTCGTCGGCCATAACCCAGTTCTCACCATCAGCGTCGGCGACGGCCTCTGCCGGACTCCAGCCGCGCAGGCGGTTAAAGAGCAAATCTTTACCGGCCCCGTTCTGGCCGACCAGAGCCACCCGAGCCTGACTTTCCTGGCCAATCTCGGCGGCTAGCTGGTCCCACTGCCACAGGTTACGCAGGCTTTCAAGCCAGTTGACGTCAAGGCCGCCTGGCTGCCACCCCGGTCTGGGTCTCGAACCACCGGCAAATTCATCCCATTCGGTGTCTCCAGGAAGGGGCGTGCCGTAGTCGTAAGGATCGTAGCCACCACCGCGCCGTCCAGGCGATGGCTGATCGGGATAGGCTTCCATTTCTCGGTCAGTTGGCAGGTTCATGTGATTACTCCTGTTGAATAACTAATGGTTTAAAGACTAAACAGGTGAATGGTTAACAGTAACCGGCAACCCCCAACGCAAGCGTAGCAGATAGGCTCGCTCCGCGTCGGCCATAGGCAGCCAGGTGGTTGGTTCTCGTTCTGCCCAGGGCAACCGGGGCTGCTGATTGGGGGCAGCGGCCGCACAGATATAGCTACTGTGTCCGCTCTGCTGTCGCGCCGTTTCAGGCAGACGGGCCTCGTCATAGGGCCACAGGGGTGTTGCCAGACTCCACAAAGCGTGCCACCAATCGTCGCTGGTAGTTTCGGTCTGGTTGGCCAAAGCGGTCCAGACGGTAACGGCCGTTTCCTGGCTCAATAGCTGCAGCTGCTGCCGGGCAAAGCTGGCCAATTTCTCACCAATATGGGCATCATCCAGCCGCCGCAGTTGTTGGCCCAACCCGCCCACGGCTTGGGCTGCGTCTTCGGCGGCGGCGGTTTCATCGGTAACGATCTGCTCATACAAGCCCGCAGAGGCTGGCAGAACAGAAAACGGACTCGTAGGTCGAGAGAGCCCTGGGGCCAGATTGGGGTCGGGCAGTTGGCGGCGCACGGCCCGAACCATGTCTCCAATTTCCTCTACCTGGCTTTGTGCCCGGCGGACCAAACGTACCAGTTCAAGTAGCGCCTGGCCTACGGCAGCAGTAACAGCCTGCTCCCGCCGGCGCGTGGCCTGTTGGCGTAGCAGCGGTAGTAATCGCTGGCCGCGCTGCCGGATCTGCCAGTAAGACCAAAGCAGGCCAGGCCAGCGCCACGGCCTGACAAGCGGGCGCAGCCAACTGCGCCAGGAAGGGTCGGGCCATTTCTCCAGCAGTGACTTTAGCTCCGCTTCTAGTGCGCCGCGTTGCTGGGCTAATTCAGCATCGCGACGGCTGCGATTGGCTTCCTGCTGACTGAGGGCCCGGTATTGCTGTTCTAAGGCGTGAACCAGCGCCTCTAGCCAGCGGCAGGCGTGGTCTATGCCGCCGCAGGGTTTTTGGTCTAACAGCTGTTCAAGGTAATCGAGTAAGCGATTGTGGCGTTCGCAAAGCGGCTCATCCAGACGAAAACAAGCCCATTCGCTGCGCTGGGGCTGCGCTTCGGCATCGGCCGCATCTAGCAAATGCAGGTCAAGCAGGTGACGACGCACCTGCCAGGGTCGCGGTGCCTGCCACACTTTTGGGGCGAACGGGGGCAGGCGAGCTTCTTCTTCAGGCAAGGCTGCCGGGGCCAGCCCGCGTGCGGTCCATAACTCTTCTTCCAGCCACACGGCGGCCGCGGTGGTTATGGCGGCGACTGTAGCCTCAGAGGCAGATAGCCAGTGGGTCAACACCGCTCTTTGCCATTGCTGGGCAAAAGCCGCGGCCGTGTCGGCCGGCAACCAGGACCAGCCGCTCAACCCAACGCTGGAGACCGTGCCGATTTCGATAGTTTCTGGTAGGTGGCGGATTGGCGTGGCGGTTAAGGCCCACAGTAATTCGGCCGTGATCGCTACCAGGTCGTCGGTTTCCGGCAGGCGCAGACCGGTCTCATTTAACAAACCCAACAGCCAAACGCCGCGCCCGAAACAGTTAAGGTTGGGTGGCAGAGGCTCGTCAGCTTCGCCTGTTGTCTCACCGGCGATGCAAAGCAGCAGCACAGCCGTTTCCAACCCCAGCTCTCTATGAACGGCCGTTTGTACCTGGTCAACCAGCGTTTGTGACCACGCAGCCAGTTCGGGCCGAGCATCAAGCAGCAAGATCAGGTCAAGGTCAGGTCCGTTATCCAGATGCCAACCAGTAGCCAGTAGTTGCGCTGGCAGCGCTGCCGGTGACATTTGCCGGATAGTTTGCGCCAATCGCTCTGGCAAGGTGGCATCGGCCTCATCTAGTTTGGCCGACAGCCAGGCACAGCCTAGCGGCGGTCCCTGCCGTTCAGACCACACCTGCTGCCAGCGCCGGCCACACTGGTCAGACAAGGGACCGCCGGTCAAAATGAGGGTTCGCTTCAGGGATGAAGTTCTCGTTTCCATAACGCTTCTCCTGGCAGGTGAGCAGCAGTCAGCCTTGCTATCTGCCACTCACCCGCAGTTTGTGGGCCACAGTTTGTGGGCCACAAGCTGTGGGCCACTTACGCACCATTGGCCACCTGCAACCGCTGTTCCTCACTCAGCCCCGCGCTGAACTCGTCGATACGGCGCAGACCGTCGGTATAGTCACGCACCAGTCGCTTCAAACGGCGTAGCTCCTCATCGAGGGCGGTGTTGCCATTGGGTACAGCCCGGTAATAGTCGGTCAGGATAGTGATCGCCTGGCGCAGGCCAAGCTGGGCGATCTGGGCCTCAACCCGCTCGCGTACGGACGCAACCAGGCCGCTTTGTTCGGTGAATAGCTCAATTGAGTTGTGCAGCCCGTTGGCCAGCTTCAGCGGCGGGTCCAGGCGGTCCGATGGCTGATAATAGAAATAGGTGCCCTGGCTGTAGATGAAGCCAAAGATAGAACCGAGGGCAAAGGACAGGTGGGCCTCGTCATCGCCGGTCAGAAATTCGGGCAGTACGTGTAGGGTACGCCGCTGTTTTACCTGGGCCGCGGCCTGGCGGTACCGCTCGTACTGTTGCAGGGCAGTTTGGGGGGCACCGGCAACCACCACCAGCGCCATTAGCCGGTAGGGATCATGGGTAGTCACCAGCATCGGCTCATCGGCAAACAGCGTCTCTTTTTCGTCAGGCACGCCCATGACTTCCAGGCGGACCAGGTCAGCCCCGCCGTCGGGGAGCCGGGTGCGGTCTACATTCCAGGAGGGAGTTGCCAGCCGAAACAACTGCTGGCGTCTGGCGCGTGGTGTAATACCGCGTTCTTTGTGCTGCTCGCGCAGGACTGACTCGACCGTCATGCGCCGGATGGGCTCAAAGTTGACCGACAGCCGGGCCAGCAGCGTTTGCTGCAAGTCGTTTAACTCCAGTCGGGCCAGTTCCAGCGGGTCACCGGCCTGAGTGGCCAGATCGGCCCAGGTGGGATGGTTGCGCTGGTAGAGCGTTTGGAGGTAAGCAGCATCAGCCAGGCTGAGACGACCAACACCACCACCTTCCAATCGGTGAATCTGATCAGGCATACGCTGCCGCAGTCGCCTATCTATTTGCCCCAGCCGCTCGGCCAAGCGGCCGACTTGGGTGATCAGCTCTTGTAGTTTGTCATCCACTTCATGCCAGACGCGCAGCCGGGTCTGCCAAACCTGCTGCTGTAGCTGCATCTCAAACCAGGTCGCCGCCGCCTGGAAATAGCGGTCGAGGCTGGTACGAATACGGCCGCTGCGCCCCAGGGGAAAACTGGTAGCGGCCTGGCTAACTTCCACCTCATACTGACCAACGGTCTCAACTTGTCGTTCCAATTGTGGCTCCATTTCTTGCAACCGGCGTCGCGTCGCGCTCATCCAGGTGGTTAACTGGCCCCGGCTCAGTTTGAGCAATTCCAGCATGAGTAAGACACCCCACTGCGGATCGAGCAAACGCTCTCTAACCCAGTTTTCCCACTGCTGTCGATACGCCTGGCTTAATTGACGGCCGTTGGCTTCGATTTGTGGCCGGTAGCTTTCTTGCAGCCGGATACGGCCGTACTGATTAACGTGACCGGCTGCATCAGCCGCCACCTCCCCGGCCGCTTTCCGCGGCAGCCAGCCCGGCAGCGTCAACTCCACGCGCATCGTGGTTTCCGTTTCCGGATCGTACAGCAGGCGGTCATCCAGGGTGGCCAATTGGCGCAGATGCTCCGGCAGCGTTGGTTTCATGGCAACAGGCTTGAGCCAGACCTTGTTGATGCTTTCTTGCATAAATTGCAGGGCACAGAGGCGGGCTACGGCCGGCGCGTCAAACTCCAGGTAGCCCATGCCCAGACTGCTGTAGAAAGTGCCGTGGCCCTGGCCATCCTGGCCTATCAGCACCTCATCTACGTTGTCAAAGGCGTTTTCACCCTTGCGGCCCAACTGGCTGCTCATCTGCAGGAAGAGGGCTTCGGCGATCATCAGCGTCAATTCCGCCAGACCGGACCAGGTTTGACCCCGTTCGTCCACACCGTCTACCAGGTAGAAAAGGTTGAAGGGAGCTTCGGAACTGGCGATAACGCGCCCGTCAGGATACTGGGTTTGAAAGCCGCCGTTGACCATAAGATGGTTTAGTTCCTCCAGGGAAACGGCCGCATTGGGCATGATGTTTTGGCCCTTAATCCCTTGAAAAGCCTTGGGCAGAACACCCACGCCGGTAACGTGGCAAAACTCAGCCTGCGTACCTAATTCTTCAAAGTGGGAACGTACCAGGTAGGCCATGTCTAAGAAAGTGCCGGCACCGGTTCCCCCGACCAGGCTGCCGCAGATGAAGACGTTAATGCCTTGCTGGGCGGTGGCCGTGGTGGCTTCGGTCTGGTCGCGTCCGGCCAGCTTCCAGATAGCCCGCTGCACTTCGCGGTTGATCAGTTGAAAATGCCACAGAAAGGCGAGGAGACCCAACGGGCGCAGTTGTTTAGCCCCGCTGCGCAGGACCGTTGGGGGCAGGTGGCTCATAACTGGCCCCAGCCGTTCCTGAATAGCGTGGAGGTGGTCGAGGTTGCGCCTGATGTTGGGCGTGGGTACGTTGCCGATGTTGAAGAACTCCACGTTTGGTTCCAGTTCAACAGTTTGGTCGTTGGCTACGACGCTAAGACGCTCTTCGGTGGTATCAAAAACCAGAATGGATATCTTGTCCCGCCAGTTTTCGCCTAAAGTGCGGCTGGCAACGACTTTAAGATGAAGAGCCGTTTGCTGTCCGGTGCCGCCTAATCCGATAAACAGGTTGGGGCGTTGGCCTACTGGTTGGGAACGGCCGTTGGCCGCTGCCAACTCCGGTCCGGCAGACGGCCTGGCAGGTTGTTCGATTACGACGGGGGATGGGTTTAACTGGGTCATGTTATACCTCCTTTGAATTGGGAATTAAGAATTTGTGACTGCGTCGATTGAAAGCGGGTCGGTTGAGGTGCAAATTTTCGTAGCGAAGCCGGTGCTGGTCGAGGGTGATCAGGTCGGCATCGGCCAGTTGGTAACGCTGACCCGACTGTAACGGCTGACCGTTGAGGCTGACGCTGCCTTCCCCGGTGAGCCACATCTGATGAACGCCGTCTTGCTCACTACCCGGCTCAATGACCGCCTGGCTAACAGCTCTTAGGAGCGACCAGTCTGACGCTGGCTGACCAAAGGTGAAGCGTCGCCGCCGGTAAGTGTCCAGATCGATGAGGTGCTGGCCGCCGCTGGCACCCGGACCGGCCAGCAGGCGCAACGTACCGCTGACGGCAGGGCGCTGCTGGGCGTGTCTATACCAACCAAACAGCAGTAAAGGCAACGCAAAAAGGGGCAGGATCAGCAGACGGGACCAACCAGACCAGGAACTTCGTTCAGTACTGAGCATGGGTGCAGGCAGTGGCGTAGCAGCGTAGCTAACCGTGGTCGGCGTTGCCGCTGGCCGGGTGGGTGATGACGTTGGTGAAATAGACAGTCGTGTAGGCGAAGAGGTAACTGCGGCTACCGCTGCCGTCGCCAGCGTTGTAGCGGTAGCCGTGGGCCGAGTGGTGGTGGGCGTTGATGTCGGCAGTTGCTGCACATCTTGCCAGACAACCAGTGCCCCCGTACCAGCTGCCTGAAGTTGCCACTCGCCCGCTGGCGGATTTTCTATGGCCCAGACAATCTCGTGACCGGAATAAGCCAGACGTATGCCAGCGTTATTGGCGGTTAACAATTGGCCGTCTGGCTTATAGAGACGAACAGTCTGGCTGGCCTCGGCTTTGTGAATGACGAAAGTTACCTGGGCTAGGCCAGACTCAACGGTTAATAGACGATCAAGCCCAGCGGCTGGCACATCTACTTCAATAATGACACCCTGGTTAGTGGCCCCGGTCAGGGCAGAGACCAGTTCGTGGTAGATACCCGGTAAGTCGGCGGCGGTCTGGGCCTCAAAGTAACGGCCGTCTGGTGTCATGGCGGCCATTTCCTGCCAGAGCGGTCGCCAGGTGATATTGGTTTCGCTGTCGGCTAAGGTTGCCTCGGTAGCCAGCAGGACAACAATGAGCGGGATTTGCCGGTTGGCCATTTCGGCGGCTAACTGGCGCAGTCGGGTCTTGTAGGCAGCGATCTCACTGTTACCCCGATTGCCAGGCCATTCTGGTTTACCGTCCGTCAGCAAGATGACAGCCGGGGACGCCGGGGCCAGTTGAGCGCTGCTTTGGGCCAAAGCCAGTTCCAGCGCGGCGGCGTGGTCGGTCCAGCCCATTGGCGGCGGGGAATCGATCAGCCTGAAGATTGCTTCGCGCTGCTGCGGCTGCTTGAGAGGAACGGCCGTTATCACTTCTTCGGCTTCTGTGCCAAAGAAAATAACGCTGCCGTAATGGGCCTGTGTGCTGCCGTCTGCACCGCCAGCTGCGCCCAGATAGGTGAGCAAAAGCCGGGCCGCCGTAATGCGCAGGAATTCGGGGTCGGTACCCGTGCCGACCCGGTCATAATTCGAGTTGCTGTTGTCAATCAGGAGTTGCACCCAGCGGCCTGTTGGCAATTCCTGCCTAACCGGCGCTGCCCTGGCGATTTGCATCAGGCCAAAAAGCACACCGCAACCAATGACAGTGAGAATAAGCAGCCATAGGATGCAACCGGTTAATCGGCGGCGGCAACTGGCACGATGTTGCCGTTTTCGCCCATCCCAAGCTTGCAACAAGTAATATGCAGCGCCGCTAATCAGCTTTGTCAACCAAAGTACACGTCCCCAGGCCATCTTTCACCTCCTGCAGAATTACATATGCGTCGTTTTACAAGAACACAGAAACACCAGCGTTCATATCTGCACTTGTTGGAAATAGCTTGCCTCATCCGGTCAACACCTGTACGACCACCAAACCAACCAGAATGCCAAGCAGCAAACAGCCACAGGCCAGGAACATGATGATTAGCGCGGGTAAACCAGACATAGCATCCTCCAGACATGAAAGCGATTTTTAAACCTGGAGCAATTATGCCCATGATCTAATAACGGACATGCAGCATCGACCGGTACGGCGAGCGTATTTTTTCTGCACCATCACCTACATCTCAGGTTTAGATTTTTGTGCGGAGGCTATGGGAAAATGATTATTACGGCTGCGAAATAGGGGGGTGGAGAGTATTAGTAGCTCAGAATCTGAACAAGAACTACTCTGGAAAACTGTCTGATTCTTCTGATGGGCTGATTACAATGCTGCGTTTGAAGATGAAGCGTGATTACATCTATGGGCAGGCTAAGGCAATCTCCTGGTACGCCAATCATGATTATTTGTAGTGACTACTGTAGCGAACAAATTCGGTAAAGGCTATGATCGCGGCTTCCTCAAGTCGCACCTGACTAATTCTTGTCACAGGGCCTGCACAAGTGCCGATTCATCAGGAACCAAACCCGAGCCTGTGTCCGATCAGTTAACCGAAGCTTCTTGAAAATGTTGTGGACGTGGGTTTTGACCGTAGTGCTGGCAATAGTGAGTTCAGCTGCAATCTCAACATTCGATTTTTGTTCGGCAATCAGCTTCAAGACCTGCCATTCTCGTTTCGTAGGCAGCTCTATTTCCAAATCTAGGCCATATTGTGATGCCCTGTTCGAGATGTTAACCTCGCCTCGCAAGTAAAGTTGAATAATCTCCATTACCTTGGGGTCAAAGACCATCAGACCTTTGCTAACCTGGCGAATAGCCTCAATTATCTCCATGTAGGAGGATGTTTTTAACAAGTAGCCAGAAACGCCAGCATCAACAGCACCGTGAATGCGCCACTGGTCCGGATAGGCAGACAGGGCTAACAACTTCACATCCGGATAATGTTTCCGGACTAAATGCGCTACATCAATACCGTTTAACAGCGAGCCATCCAAGACCAAATCTAAGGTAATAACGTTCGGGGACAAAGCTTCAATGGCTGCGAGTACCTCTTCGCCACGCTTTATAACGCCAACGACTTGAATATCTTCAGCCGTCTCCAGATAACTCACCAACCCATCCGCCGCAACCGGGTGGTCCTCGACAACAAGAACCGATATTATTTCTGGCGTAGTGTCATTGTCATGGGGCGTTTTGTATTGGGTGACCATGCTAGAACTCCTTTAGCCGGGTGGGTAACCTCAACAGAAACAGAAGTTCCCCTGCCAGGCTCAGATCGAATCACAACTTGACTGTTTAGTTTGTGTGCATAATAATCCATTGCCTGAAGGCCCAGGCGCTCTGTTCGCCTGGCAA
>SLGK01000245.1 GCA_007123775.1 Anaerolineae bacterium
CAACACCGAAGAGGGACCGAACAAAGTATTCTCGTCCCAACTGAGTAATGGCACCGTGCCTATTGTGACATCAACGGCCATCGCCACCATCGTTAACGACCCGGATGCGTATGAAGGGACTGTTATCTACCTGCCGCTGGTGATACGGCCGTAGCCACACCGCGCTTCGTTTGTAGTGACGGCCTTAGCCGCTTGTTTCCGGCTAAAGCCGTTACTACGAACCTTTTGGGAAGACCAAGTATGAGCAACTACCATGCCTACCTGATTCGCTTTTGGCGAGAAGACAACCACCAGTCCTGGCGAGTGGCCCTCGTTCTGCCCCAAACGGGCGAGAAACGAATCTTCGCCTCCGTGGAGCAGGCTTTTGCTTTTCTAATGGAACAATTGGTACAGCAAAATGATGAGGAGGTCTTGGATGTGGCAGGCGAGACGTGGGATTTGCAGCGTGAAACGCAATGCACGAGTACAGTAGAATAGAAAGTGGCAGCCGTTGGCAATTTACCCCATATGGGCAAAGAGGGCTACAGTAAGGCCTGGGTCTTGGTAACTTCCGGGCTATTGCCCATCTCCTCAAAAAGCGTCAGCGCTTGCTCATAAGCAGTACGGGCTGCCTGATGGTTCGCTTGAGTGGCCAGCGTTTCACCCAGGGCGCGCCAGGCGTACGCTTCCAGGTAGGGGTCGTTGTTCTGGCGGGCCATCTGTTGGCACTGCTCTAACCAGGCGGCCGACTGCTCCAGTTGAGCCTGCGCCCGCGTGACCAATCCCATGGTGTACATGGCGTAGGGGTAGCTGTGGGCTTCTTCCAGGTCCAGGACCTGCCGCGCCTGCTGTTCGGCCTGGGCGTAATCACCCAGTCCGTAATAGGCTTCCGCCATGTTCGAGGCGGTCATCGAAGCCCAATACGCCAGCCGCGTGCGCTCAAAGTAGGCCAGGGCCGGTTGGCCCACGGCAATCACCTGCTCAAATGCTTCCATGTTGAGGTAAACGGCCGTTAGCAAACTGTTTAACTTTTCCAAACTAAAACGATCGCCCTGCGCCTTAAAAAGCTGCCGGGCCTGTTGGCCGTGATGCAGGGCGTCCTCATAGCTGCCCTGGCGGGCGTGGCAGGCCATCAGGTTGTGGTGGGTGCGGGCCTGCCGCGCCGGATCGTTAAGCTGCTCAGCCAGCGCCAGACAGGTCTGGTAATGGCGTTGGGCCGCCTCAAAATCACCCTGTTCATCCAGCACCTGGGCCAGCAGCAGTTGGGCGCTGTAGTTGGCCTGGATCGCCTCGCTGTGGGCCTGCGTCAGCGTGCGGTGGCGCACAAAAGCCAGACCGCGCAGCTCATGCAGCCGGGATTGTTCGCGCAACAGGCGCGCTGTCAGCGCCAGCGATTTTTCATACAGGTTCAACGCCTCATCAGCCTGGCCCAGTTCACCCAGCAGGTGGCCTTGCAGGCGATTGGCCTCAAGCTGGCGTAAGGGTTCGGTCTGCCAGGATTGGTTCTGTAGCTCGCGCAGCCCTTCCGCCGGCTGGCCCAGCAGGGTGTGCAGTTCGGCCCGGATCAGACCCAACTGCTCGGCTTTTTCGGCCGAGAGACGGCGCTGGGAAATTTGGGCGAACATAGGCAGGGCGGCCGGTCCCTGACCGCGCCGGATTTCCCGTTCCCGCTCGGCAAACCAAAGAGAAACGGCCGTTTCCTCTTCACCGGCAGCAATTAGATGGTAGGCAGCGGCCGTGAACTCGGCCCGCTCGGCGCGGACGGCGGCGGCTTGCAGGTGGCACTGGTCGGCCGTTTCGGCCGGCAGCCGCTGCCGGTCGCCGCTGATCAAATCCCGGTAGAGGGGCAGCAGCTCGACGCCCCCTTGCCGGTCAAAAAGGGCGATGCGCCGCCCGGCCAATGCTTGCAGAGCGGCCTGGGCGTCGTCGGTCCAGGCATCTACGGGGGCAGGGGCCGGATGGATGGCTACCTGCTGGGCAACGACCCGCTCCGCCGGCGCGAGTCGCTGCCAGACGCGCTCGAAAATCAGGTGCAGCAGTGGCTCCTGGGGCAGGTGGGCGATGAGGCTGGTCAACGGCTCGCCCGCGCTGGCCAGCGTCAGGCAAAGCTGTAAGAGGCGGGGATTGCCGCCGGTATAGCGCTGCATGGCCTGTAATTCGCTTGCGTCTGGCTGCCAGCCCCGTTCGTGTAGCAATTCGTTCGTTTCTGCTAAGCTCAACTCATCCAGTTTGTAGGCGTGGTCGGCCGTTAACACCCGCTGCTGGCCGATAAAGAGGAGCGGGCAGTGGTGGTGCAGGCCGCCCAGTAGCTCAATCCACGCTTTTTGGATCGGGGTCATCTCTTCAGGCAGCCTTTGTAGATGGTCCAGTTCGTCGAAGCAGAGCAACGGCCGTTTTTCCAGGGCGTGTAAATCGGCCCGCAGGTGGGCCAGGGCCACGTCTCGGTTGGCAATCTGGCCGCCGTCGGCCACAAGCTGCCGCCACAGGCTGGACGCGCCTTGCTGATGACAAAAGGTGGCCAGACTGAAAAAGAGGCTTTCGATCTGGTCGTTTATGGTAGGGCGAAGCGTGTACCAGAAAACGGCCGTTTCTGGCGACCATTGTTGGCTGATGGCGGTGGCCAGGCTGGTTTTGCCCACGCCGCTGGGGCCGCTCAGGGCTACCGCCGCCCCCGCTTGCAGATGATCGAGGATGGTGCGGGCTACTTTTTCACGACCAATCAGACGGTGACGCAGGTGAAACGGCCGTTCCAGACGCAGCATTGGCCGGGCCAGTTCCAGCAGCGCGTCTCCCAAAAGCTGCCGCGCCGTTTTTAGATGATTGAAATAGGGTCCGCGCCCCACGCCCACATACTCCCGAATGTCACTCTCCTGAGTCGGTTTGGGGTGGAACAGCGGCCGAAAGTAGCGGCGGAAATAGCGCAGCTCCAGCAGCAGGTAGGCGTAGCGCGGCCCCTTGTTGCCCTGTTCGCGCCGCTCTTCGTTGACCGCTTCTTCGAGTTCCTCGCGGCTGACTGGCGGTGTACCGCGCCACAGTTTGTCGGCCGCCCGGAAGAGGGCCTGACGCAGCGCTTCCCCGCGACCGGCGGGCGACTGATCGCCTTCAGCCAGTAAATCGCCCAAAAAATAGGGGGCGGCCAGGGGGGATTGGCTGCCCAGCCAGTGAGGGTCGTCAAAGTTGTTGAGGGCCAGACGAATCTGTTCGTAATATTGTTCGGTAGAGAGTGCGTCCATGCTGCTCAAGCATCCAGATTATCGGGACAAAATCATTAAAAATCAGGACTGCTGTCTAATAGTAAGAGTTTATCATAGGAACTGCACTTGATCACCCATGACGAGTGAAAATGACGGAAGACCGACGACTGAGGACGGAGCGTCTCTTTCCGTCTTTGGTTCTTTGGCCTCCGTCCCATTTTTGTAAGGAGTTCACCATGGGCGCAGCGCACCACGATAAATGAAAATTATCTGCGTTTATCCGCGTTAATCTGCGTCCTATTTTCGAAGGAGACAGAAACATGAACAACCCCCGATTTATTCTATTGTTGGGCCTGGCTGCGGTCACGGCATTTGGTTTGGTAACGGCCGTGCCGGCCACAGCTTCCGGCAATGGCTACCCATTTGCCAAATGGCTGGTAACGCTTACCTTTCCCAACGACCAACCCCTGGTCGAATTGACCACCGAAATCTGGTACAAACCGGCCAACCAGCCCGCCTA
>SLGK01000052.1 GCA_007123775.1 Anaerolineae bacterium
CGGGTCATAAAGAAGCCCTCACCGCTGAAAAGCATCTTGCGGCAGCCGCCCACACCCTGAATGTCATAATCCACCTGGTCGGAGAAGGCGGCCAGATTGCCGGTACTGACCAGAATTTGCTCGCCATCGGCCAGGCGACGCTCGTGGAAGTCGCCGCTGCCGTGGATCAGCACCTTGCCCTGGCCGGAGACGCGCTGCAAGAACAAACCGGCCCCGCCAAAGAAGGCGGCCCCGGCGCGGCGGGCGATGGTCACGTTAATGTCGATCTCTTCGCCCCAGGCGGCCATAAACGCGCCGCGTGTGGTGACGACCGGCCCGTCAGCCAGGTCCCACGTTTCGATGTGGCCCGGTTCGTTGGCCGCCAGCAGAACGTACTGATTGTTTTGCTGGGCTTCGACGTGAATCAGAGCCACGCCCTCACCGGCAAAGGAGCGTTTGAGTGCGCCGCCCAGACCGCCGGGTACGCGCAGATTCCATTGTACGCCGGTGGAGTAGGCCATAATTGAGCCGCGCCCGGCCCACAGGCTGTCGCCTTTGTCCAGCTCGATTCGTGCATTTTGGGCAATATTGCCTTTGATTGTGTATTGCATGGATTTCTCCTCAAATTACGAATTAGGAATTACGAATTAGGAATTAGGAAGGGGCTTAGAGGCAACCTATTACCCCGCTACTTCGCCACTTCGCCACTCCGCCACTTTGCCCCATTATAACAGAGGCCCGTAAAAAGGCGTGGTTTCTAGTGTGCCATCGTAGCGGAGAATAACGGCCGTTTCCGGCACCGCCATCTCCCCATCACGTACAGTAACCAGGCTGTCACTGAGCAAATCCTGGTACTCACCGTCGGGCAGGGGGGTGGGCATCACATCGACCACGCCGTTGACGTTGAACGCGCCGAAAAGGCCAGCCGTGTCGGCCTGCCAATGGGCAGAAATAGCTGGCTCGGCCGTCAGGATGGTGAACTGACCGCTTTGCTGGATGGGGTCTTTTTTGAGCTGGCAGAGCCGGGTCAGGAAGGGTTGCAGCGAATAGTCGCCCCACTTGATTTTGTCGATGTCGAACAGGTCGGGCGTGTGGCTGTTTTCTGATTCTTGCCCGGCGTAGATGAGAAAGGCCCCTTCATTGAATGCTTGAAAAGCGGTCCAGGCGATGGCCTGGGAGCGGCTGGGGGCGGCTTTCATGATGCGCGGCTGGTCGTGGTTTTCCACACAGCGCATTTTGACGGTGTGGGCGGGGTAGATTGCTTTTTGGTAGGTCAGCAGAGAGAGGTAGAGGGGAACGGCCGTTGCATCTCGCACCGCCTTTTCCCAGACCGGCCACAGATCATAGTCGTAAGAGAGATCAAACGCCTGGTGGATTTCACCATCGCTGTGGCCGCTCAATCCATTCCGCCGCCGGTCAAAGATAAAGCGGCTGTGAACCGATTCGGCCAGCCAGAGGACGTTGGGCTTAACCTCGGCCACGGCGGCGCGAGCCTGCTGCCAAAATGCGAGGGGTACAATTGAGGCCACATCGCAGCGGAAGCCGTCTACGCCTAGCTCAACCCATTGTTTCAGGCTTTCGATCTGGTAATCCCACAAGGCTCTGTCATCATAGACCAGATCAATTACGTCCCACCATTCGGGGACGGTGGTGATGGGACGGCCGTTTTCATCTTGATGATACCATTCGGGGTGCTGCTCGATCAGATGTGAGTCGTGGGCGGTGTGGTTGTACACCACGTCAATCATCACCTTCAACCCCAGGGCGTGGGCATACTGGCACAACTGGCGAAACTCCTCTTTGCTGCCATACTCCGGGTTGACTTCGCGGTAGTCGCGAATGGAATAGGGCGAGCCGAGACTGCCTTTGCGCTGCACCGCGCCGATGGGATGGATGGGCATGAACCAGATATAGTCCACGCCTAGCTCACGCAGGCGGGGCAAATCGGCGGCCACGTCGGCAAAGTTGCCGTTCTGCCCATGATTACGGACGTAGATTTCGTAGATGATTAGGTTGCGGCTGTTGGTGGGGGTATCAGTAGCCATATTTTCCTGTTGGCGTAAAGCGTAAAGCGTAAAACGTAATGGGCTTTTGGCTTACGTTTTACGCTTTACGTTTTATGGATTCATGCGCTCTCGAATTTCTTCCATCCGATCTCGATTGGCCCCCATATCACCCTGGCCCAGGCGGGCGGCCGAGCGGAAGTGGATCAGTTGGTTGGCTTCGTCGAAGTAAAATTCAACATCGTCGATGAAGCCCCAGGTGGGGCTGCGGAATTCGACGTGGATGTAGGTGGGTTCGGTGCGGATGAGGGTGCTACGCGGCATCTCATCCAGGATTTGCAGCAGGCGTTGGTGGACAACGGCCGTTTCTTCATCATACCGTATGGGGTCAATCAAATGGAGCGAACGCTCCGCCTGGGTGGATACACAGTTGGGGGAATCGGGACAGGGGGCTAAACGGCCGTTTTGCACCCCCAGATTGTCCGGCTGTGGGCTGGCAATGGGTACCAACAGCCAGCGCAGCAAAGCAAAGATAGCCGCACCACCGAGCAGCACGGCCAGTAAAACTTTGATGGGTCGGGACATTGGTTTCCTCCGAAGTAGTGCGTAATACGTAGTGCGTAAGAAGTTGATTAGCTACGCACTACGCACCACGCACGACGCACTACGTCTTAACTCAGCACCGCCTCAACATGTGCTAGCGCCCAATCAATCTCATCCAAGCCGATAATCAACGGCGGCGCAAAACGGATTACATTATCGTGTGTCTCTTTGCAAAGGATACCACGATCCTTCAACGCTTCACAGAAAGGTCGGGCAGGGACGTGCAGCTCCACACCAATGAACAGCCCCTTGCCGCGTACCTCTTTGACGTGTTCGCTTTCGATCCGCGCCAGCCGGCCCTTGAAGTAGTCACCCAGCGTGCGCGACCGCTCGATCATCTCTTCTTCGACCAGCACGCGCAGGGCTTGCCGGGCTACGGCCGCGCCCAACGGATTGCCGCCAAAGGTGCTGCCATGGTCGCCAGGTCGGAAGAGACCCATGATCTCGTCGTCGGCTAAAACAGCCGATACCGGGTAGAAGCCACCGCTAAGGGCCTTGCCCAGCGTAACCATATCCGGGCGCACGTCTTCATGGTCGCAGGCCAACAGGGCGCCGGTACGCCCCAGGCCGGTTTGAATCTCGTCGGCCACAAACAAGACGTTATGCTGTTTACACAGGTCGTAGGCTGCTTTCAAATAGCCGGCAGGGGGCACAACCACGCCGCTTTCGCCCTGAATCGGCTCTAGCATAAACGCCACCGTGTTTGGCGTAATTGCCGCTTCCAGCGCGGCCACATCGCCATACGGAACCAGAATAAAGCCAGGGGTAAAGGGACCAAAGTCTTCTCGATACTGTGCCTCGCTGGAAAATCCCACAATTGTTGTGGTACGCCCCTGGAAGTTTCCTTCACAAACAATGATCTCGGCCTGATTATTGGGTA
Source organism: Anaerolineae bacterium (assembly GCA_007123775.1). Lineage (GTDB taxonomy): Bacteria > Chloroflexota > Anaerolineae > Promineifilales > Promineifilaceae > SLGK01. The sequence goes on from SLGK01000052.1 coordinate 3,466, forward strand.
CGCCCTTGACGCAGTAGCCCCATTTGCGGGCTGCTTTAATGGCCGTTTCTACCGCCTCAGCTCCCGTGTTCATAGGCAGCGCTTTGTCGTAGCCGGTTAGTTCACACAATTCCTTCAAAAACGGCCCCATTTGGTCATTGCGAAAGGCCCGAGAGGTGAGGGTCACTTTGTGCATTTGTTCCGTCATGGCCCGGACGATTTTGGGGTGACAATGGCCTTGATTAACGGCCGAATACGCGCTCAAACAATCGAGATACTTATTACCGTCAACGTCATAGACCCAAACCCCTTCAGCCCGCTCAACCACGACATCAAGCGGATGGTAGTTGTGGGCGCTATAGGTCTCATCTAACTCAATAAACGTTTGGCTTTCCTTAATTTTCAACATGGCTTGCACTCCTTCTGACGAATAGCGAAGGGGCAAAAGTCAAAAGACCCCCTTCGTCATCGTTCGATTATAAAAAAGCCTGATTCACAAATGTAAACCAGGCTTTACTCAGATCGGGTTGTGGGATAGGTGATACCGATCATCTTTTATAGAATTGTTTCACCAACACTATTATAGCATTTTTTAAGTGTTCGTGTCCATTGGAAACAACAAAAATGCGTGAAGGTTGCTGCTAAACTGGTGAACCCATCAGGTAAAGCGCAGGGTAGAAGAAAACCCAGACCAGGTCTACATAGTGCCAATAAATCGCGGTAGCTTCCACGGCCCAGTGACGCTCGGCTGTGTACAGACCTTTACGGCCGTTATTCCACACTATCAAAATGAGTACCAGCCCACTTAATACATGCAGCGCGTGCATCCCGGTCATGGCAAAAAAGATAGCGGCCACAGCTCCGTCGGTCAGCTTCACATGACCAAATAGCTCAATGCCAAACAACTCCGCATCCAGACCAAAGATGTTCCATTCCATAAAGACCACGCCAATAAAGAAGGCCGTGCCCAGGATGAACGTGGTCATCATGCTGTTCAAGAACCGCTTTTGATCTCCCTTGCTTATAGCCACCTCAGCCCGATTCATGTAAAAGCTGCTAATAAGCAGGATCGCCGTGGCCGCCAGACCCAGTTCCTGGCTCAGTTCAGGCCGCTGCCCCGGCAGTAGGTAAAACCGAGCCGCCAGCAGCGCTACAAAGAGGAAGACTTCCGAAAAGCAAAAGATCCATAGCCCCAAACGATTGCTGCGAAGCTGTACCTCATAGGGCGGCTCGTGGCTATGATCATCGTGGGCACTATGGGCATCATGATGGCCCTGCTCTGCTGTAACTGTACTCATCAATGACTCTCCTCACGCCACAAGCGAGAAATATTCATGTAATAATGCACAATTAACGCCCCTTTAGCCAGGGCCATGAGAAATAACAACACGACCGAATTCCATTCGGCTGCGTAAAACTCAATAATCGTTAACACCGCCAACGCCACAAACACAATGACGCCAACGCGGTAAAGGTCAACCTTGTTTTCTTGTTGTGCCACCTGGCTGCTCTCCTTGTTTAATCTCAGTTCAGCCCAAACCTGCGAGGTCTCACAGACCTCGCAGGTTGAAAGCGGGAAATAGCTTTTCCTTTAGAACATTTATCTAGTCGCCTGATGCGGCCGGCTGCATCTGTATATACGTTGCGCCCGGCAGCCCATAGTCATACGGTTCGCCCACTACTTCAAACGGCACGTCATAGTTAAACTCCGGCACCGGCGAGGGAATCTGCCACTCCGGCGAGCGCGAACCCCAGGGATTCGTTTCTGCCACGGCTTCGGTACGGGCACTGGCTATCAGATTGTAGATCATAATCAAAATCGACCAGCCAATCACCAGCGCCGACAGCGTGACCAACACATGCAGCCACTCAATGCCCAAAGCTGGGTCATAGTCAGAAATACGGCGGCGCATACCCACAATACCCATCGACATCTGGCCAAAGCTCATTACCCAGAAACCGGGCACCATCAACCAGAAATGGAGTTTACCCAGCGACTCCTTATACATGCGCCCCGTAATCTTCGGATACCAATAGTAGATAGCGGCAAAGAAGGGGAAGACAAAACCGCCAAACATCGTAGCGTGGAAGTGGCCCACCACCCAGTAGGTATCATGCAGGTGCAGATTGGTGGGTACGGTGCCCAAGATTGGACCAGTTACACCACCGATTAGAAAGACCGAAATCGCCCCCAACACAAATAGCATTGGCGTTTCAAAGCTGAGTTTGCCTTCCCACATAGTAGCTACCCAGCTAAAGAACTTGACCCCTGTGGGAATGGCTACAACTAGCGTGGAAACCATGAAAACAATCCGCAGCGTGTCAGACATACCAGAGGTGAACATGTGATGCGCCCACACCAGGAAACCGACCAGAGCGATACCAATGCTCGACAGCGCGATCCAGCGGTAGCCAAACAGCGGCTTGCGCGAGAAGACGGGCAGCAGTTCGCTGATAATCCCTAAGCCCGGCAGCACAAATACATACACCACCGGATGGGAGTAGAACCAGAACAAATGTTGATACAAGAGCGGATCACCACCGCCGGCCGGATTAAAGAAAGTCAATCCCAGCGTTCGTTCAGCGATAGTCATGGTTAGAGCCACACCCACAGTCTGCGTCGCCGTCACCTGAATAAGCGAGGCCGCAATCGCACCCCACACAAATATCGGCATACGGAAATAGGTCATGCCCTTGGCCCGCATGGTGACAACCGTTACCAGCATATTGAGCGAACTGGCAATCGACGAAAACCCATTCATGTAAAAGCCGAGTAGGAACAATTGAACACCCAGCGGCGCCCGCAGGCTTAACGGCGCATAAGCCACCCAGCCTGTGTCCCAGCCACCGACAACCATGCCTAACAAAATCAGTAAGAAGGAAGGCACACCAATCCAGTAGCTAAACGCATTTAAGCGCGGAAAGGCCATGTCGGGCGCGCCAATCATCAGCGGCACCAAATAGTTAATCATGGCCCCAACGCCCAGCAAAATGCTGACAATCATGACAATGCCGTGTGCGCTAAACAGGGTGTTGTACTGGTCGTTGGTGAGGAATTGCAGGCCCGCCTGTGATAGCTCAATGCGGAAAATGATGGCAAACAGGCCACCAATCAACAGCACCAGTAGGCTAGTGTAACCATACTGAATACCAATTACCTTGTGGTTGACGTCAACCGACAGGTAGCGGAACCATTCTGGCTTGCCGGCGGGCGCACCGTGGCGCAGCGGTGCATCTTCGCCCACGCTCCACTGCATCCAGTCGCTGAGAACGCCCGTACCAATCAGGAAACCCACGACGCTAAGAATGCCGCCAAAGACAACGCTTGGCTCGGTCAGCAGCGTGGCCTCCAGGCCCGTGGCCAGCCGAATGGCGTTGACAAAACCAATGCCCAGCAGCCCGGACACCACCATGCCAAATGTGCCCCAGACGTAAGCGCTTTCTGAGCCATAGTACAAAATACGGCCTAAGAGCGTACTGCGGAGAAAGCCGATAGAGGCCAGCACACCGGCGAAAGCATGACCGCCCACAATCAAAAAGCCTAAACCAGGCAGAATTAGCTCTGTAGCCATTGGCGGCGGTTCGGCTGCAAAAAGGTCAACCACGACCACATCGTGCAAGAACCGCAAGAAATAGGCTACAACCAGACCGATGAGCGCCCCAAAAAAGGCAGCCACCAGCGCTTTGAATGGTTGCGAGCGTACAATTCTAAGCATCAGTAACATAACAGGTCACCTCTTCCTACTCTGCCAACGTTTTGATAAAAGCAACCAGGTCGTCAGCAATATCAATTTCGATACCCAGTCTATCCATGAGTTCCGCTTCACGTTCGGCAAACCGCTCACCATAATTTAGGGGCATGTTGCCGGGCTGATAACCGGCCACGATGTCAGCATTCGGCTCCAGGATAGAAAGCAGCAAATACTCTTCATCACCAATAAGGACACGGCCGTCATCCATCGGCCGTTCGGCCATGTAGATACCCAACCAGCTAGGCCCAACCCCCGGCGTGCCGTCCAGACTGTGACAGGATACACAGTTAAAGCCGCGCTCGGTCCCGTACCAGATTTCGCCACGTTCGGCGGGCGTCAGTTCGGCCCATGGCGGCTCGTCTTGGGCTTCAATGATGAATTGGTCAAATTCAGCCTGGCTGACCACGCGCACATCGGCCAGCATGGCGGCATGTTCTGCGCCACAGATTTCGGCACAGCGTAGTTTATAGTCACCGATAACGGTCGGGGTAAAACGGAGTTCGGTCACACGGCCGGGCAGCAGGTCTTGCTTGACGCGGAATTCGGGTACCCAGAAGGCATGCAGTACGTCTTCGGACTCCATGTGCAGCACCACCGGGCGATTAACAGGCAGCACCAGTTGGCCGGCGGGCGCATCATCATATTCGGGGTAGGAGAAGCTCCAGGACCATTGACGGCCGATTACTTCTACCACCATTTCCCCTTCTTGCGCGGCCCGAATGTCATTGAAGACAACCACGCCATAAATGCCAAAGGCAATAACCACGATAGTCGGAACAACGGTCCAAACGATTTCTAACGTCGTGTTTCCATGAACGTGGGCAGCATCTTCTTCATCACCTGGCTGGCGTCGAAATACAAACACAGCGTACATCATGATGACCATGATCAGGGCAAATAGAAAAGCCATAATCACAAAGTGGGCCTGGAACATGGTATCAATCGGTCCAGCCTGGCTTACGGCCGGGGTCGGCAGTGGGAACATGAAGTCAAATAAGAAGTAAAGTCCCACAGTCCCAATGAGAACCAGTAGTACAACATTTATCAAGTGTCTTGATTTACTCATTTTTCTTCCTAAAACGATTAAACGCCGCAAAACTTCGGCGGACAAACGGGGCTAAAGCAGGTTACTTTGCGATTTGCCTTATACACACAGACATGGGCGTGGTACACCCTACACTAACGTTATATGCGATTTGTACAAAAACAGCGGTTTAATACAGAATATGCTAATTTTAGCCCGGTATAGCGAAGTACACCATGTAAGCAATGCCCAACCCAACGACAATCAAACCGGTAAAGGCTACGGCCAAAAAGTCCCAGGGGATCTCGCCGTAATCCGTCGCATCGGCTGCCTCCAGGCGCCGTGGTTGTATCCACCAAATGGCCAGGGGCAAAAACAGCAGGGTGGGCAGCCAAACAAAAAGCCAGCTTGTGTCAAAAACAGGGGATTGGCCTAACCCATTCACAAATAGACTATACAGAAAGTCGCCGGGCTGTAGTAGAATCTCGCCGGTGGGATAAAAGGTGCGGTTTAAGGTCATTCCTATAAAGATAAGGAATAACCAAAAGATTAACACGTTGGCCAGGCGAGACCAGCGCGGCATTTTGTGTTCTGGTTTGGGCGTGGGGTCGCGCCCTTCACGAAACGCTTTGATACGCTCTTGCTCTTGTTTTTCGAGGGTAGTCTGCTTTTTCTGGAAGGCCTCGCTTTGTTTTTCCTGGTTGGTCAGTGTATCTAACAGCCGAAAGCCATAAGCCAGGCCAGCCCCGACGACAGCAATCCCGCCAATAGTAATCACAGTTAGACCCAGCACGGCCACCAGCCCGTTAAGGGCTAGAACGCCGTCGGTGACGGGAAAGATGCCCTCTAGCAAGGGGATCAGACTGGGGGCGAGGGGAATTTCAAGGACAGGAATAGACATGCCGGGCGCGCTGGTGGTAGGACCACTGCCAGTAAAGGTGCTGGTTAAAGCGGGCCAGGCCCCGGCCAACACGGCCGTTGCTGCCAATGCGCCTATAATAATCAGCCAGATGCGCCATGAAGATTGCTGCTCACTCAAAAGGTTTTCTCCAACAAAATAGGTTTTGCCAAAATGAATTTTGCCACCATGAAGCGTGGGTTTGTGTATTTTCGCACAATCCCGTTGCGTATTCTAACATACTCACTTTATGCCAGCAATAGTTGAAACTGAACGAAAGAGAGTTGGCTGAATAGCCAACCAGCCAACTCTCTCAACCTATTCGGCAGGGAAGGCGATGAGACCCAGTGCGCCCGGCCCCAGATTGATCGCTACCGCGATGGAGATGTCGGTGAATAGCTCTTCGGCAATGTTGAGCCTGGCCCGCGCTTTTTCTTGCAGAATGGCGGCATCATCGGGGGCGTTGGCGTGAATAACCATGAGCCGAATGGGTTGGTCACCCATATCCTGGTGAATGACGTCGACGATGTGGTCGAGGGCGCGCTTGCGGGTGCGTACCCGGCCGGCCTCAACGATCAGGCCATCATCCAGACGTAAGATCGGCTTGATATTGAGCAGGGAGGCCATCAGTGATTTCATTGAGCTGACGCGACCACCCTTAACGGCGTATTCCAGGCTGTCGATGGTAAAAACGACCGACATGCTCGCCCGCATTTTCTCCAGCGCGGGCAGGATGGTGTCAATTTCGGCCCCTTCGTGGGCCATGCGGGCGGCTTCGAGGGCGATGTAGCCTTGCGCCGCCGACCCTGCCTGAGAGTCGAACAGGTGGATCGTTCCCTGTCCCTCTAGTTCCTTGCGGGCCTGGACCACCGAGGCGTAGGTCCCACTGAGCTTTTCGCTGACGGTAACAGTCAGGATTTCTGTCTCGCCGGTGGCGAAGATTTCGTTATAGACTTCCACAAACTGGAAGGGGGTGGGTTGGGATGTTTTGGGGAAGTTATCGGCCGTTACAGTTTTGGTCTTTTCGTAAAAGCCGGCATGATCCAGTTCTACCCGTGACAAAAACTGCTCGGTGCCAAACATAATGTTGATGGGGATAATCCGAATGTTGTATTTTTCTACCAAATCCATGGGGATGTCCCCGGTATCGTCCATTACAATTCGCATCTTTTCCTCTCCTCTTGATTAGTTGTGATTGATAAATTATGTTAGACGTAACGGCTCAGGTGCAAGGCACTGGCCAGAAAATGTGTCTAATAATTAAAGCATCCGGCCCGTGCCTCGCACCGCTCCGCGCTGATTCATTAACGGCGACGGCGACGCCAGGCCCGCACCCAGAATGGTTCTTCCTTTTCACTGACCGGTTCGGGTGAAGAAACGGCCGTTTGCCGCTGCATTTCCTCTCTTAAACTCAATAGGGTGCGATGGTACAATGACTTGATCGCCCCTTCCGTGCGCCCCATAATATCCCCAATTTCCGCATTCGTCAGCCGTTCCACAAATTTCAGGAAAAGCAACTCTTGCCGGTCGGCTGGCAAGCGACGCATAGCGGCCAGCAGATGCTCCTTATCTTCCATCATCTGCGCCACAAATTCTGGCCCTTCGTCATCGGCATACCAGGGAATAATGTCTTCCAGGGCGATAATTTTGCGCCGGCTGCGGTCTCGATGATAATTGGCTACCAGATTGTGGGCAATCCGGTATAGCCAGGCAGAGAATGGTACTCCTTGATACTCGAAGTTGGGAATGTGCTGCATGGCCCGCATGAAGACGCGGGCCGTCAAATCTTCGGCATCAGCCAGATTGCTGGTGCGGTAGTAAATGTAGTTGTGGATGCGCTCCGCATAACGCTCGTACAGTTGGCCAAAGGCATCCTTGTCTACTTTTGCCCGCTGTATGAGCGCGAGTTCCTCTTCATCCATAGCATTTCCGTCGTAGTCTTGCCTGTTCTGTGTGTCAGGCCCAAATTGAACAGCAGTGCAGTATATCAGAACGGGCTGCCCCTGACTATAACGCAGGGCGTTATAAGCTGACCGTAGGATAAGTGATGGTGAATAATTGGCTGCTCTATCTTGACGCCAGCCGGGGGTTTAGCTATGCTCCCATTTGTGAACGAACGAACAAATACCGCTACGCTACGCAGCTTGACCAGGCCAGTGATCTGGTTATTGACGATTGCCTTTCTGGCTACCGTGGGGGTTGCTGTGCAGAGTAATTTGAGTAGCGCGGCTGGTGAAGTGGAAACGGCCGTTTCTTCGCCAACCACCACCCCTGCCGCCGTGGCTGAATCCAGCCCCACCCGGACGGCCACCGCCACTCTTTGGCCAACCGACACGCCTACCAGCGAACCCACCGCCACCGATACGGCTACGGCTACCGCGACGCAAACGGCAACGGCCGTTGTCGAGCCGTCCTATACACCTACCCTGACGCCGCCGCCCATTCCCACCGACACCCCCACCGCCACGCCACCCACGTTAGGCCTACTACCCACCCCGCCCAGCGGCCTCAGTTGGACCCTGCGCGTCCCTATTTTGATGTACCATTACATCAGCGTGCCCCCCGAAGATGCCGACATTTACCGCGTTGACCTGTCCGTTCATCCCGACAACTTCCGCGCTCAAATGGCCTATCTGGCCGAAAATGGCTACACGGCCGTTGACCTTTACGACCTGTCGCGGGCTATTACCAATCAGGGTGAACTGCCTGAAAAACCGGTCGTCATTACCATTGATGACGGCTATCTGGATGCCTACGAAATCGCCTTCCCCATTTTGCAAGAGTTTGGTCACACGGCCACCATATTCGTCATTACCGATCTGGTTGATCGGGAGCATCCCGCCTATGCCACCTGGCCCATGCTTCGAGAGATGGCCGCGGCCGGGATGCGGATCGAACCCCATTCCAAGACCCATATCAACCTGAACGACCGCACCCGCGACCTGCTGATTTGGGAAATTCTCGGCTCACAGCAGACAGTGGCTCACCATATCGGCTACATGCCCCGCTACTTTGCCTATCCCGGCGGTCGTTATGATGAGCTGACGCTGCAAATTATGGAAGAGCTGGATTTTTGGGGGGCCGTAACCACGATGGGTGGTCGCTGGAATGGTTTTGATAACCGCTACGAATGGCGCCGAATGCGGGTGCGCTACACGACCTCGCTGCCGGAGTTTATCGACCTGGTTCATCCGGGCGATACGGTAGGGGGCAAAGCGAGATAAAGCTAGAGTGTAGAGATAGAGATAGAGTGGTAGAGACGGATCCTCTATCTCTACACTCTACACTCTACACTCTATCTCTAAAGGAGTGTCTGATGGACTTAGCAGGAAAAGTGGCTGTTGTAACCGGGGGGGCGGTGCGCGTGGGGCGGGCCTTGACGCTGGCATTGGCAGAGGCGGGCTGTAACCTGTTTATTCATTACGGCCGTTCCGCCCAACCCGCCCAGGAAACGGCCGTAGCTGCCGAGAAATTTGGGGTGAAAACGGCCGTTTACAGCGCCGACCTGTCTGATGTTTCACAGGTACAACAGGTGATCCCCCAGGCCGTAAGCACCTTCGGGCAGGTCGATGTTTTGATCAACAACGCCGCTATTTTTCCCGAAGAAGACAGTTTCGGCCAGACCGATCCCGACCTGTGGCAGCAGTTGATGACCATCAACCTGCAAGCTCCCTTTTTGCTCAGCCAGGCCTTTGTAGCCCAGCTGCCAGCCGACCAATCGGGTAAAATTATCAATATCAACGATGCGCGGCTAAATCGGCCGTTACCCGACCATTTCGTCTACCGGCTGGCAAAGGGTGGCCTGTGGCAAATGACCGAAATGCTGGCCCACGAACTGGCCCCGCGCATCACCGTCAACGCCGTCGCCCTCGGGGCCATCCTGCCCCCACCCAGTGCCGACGACGCCTATTTACAACGAATCGCCGACGAGCGTATCCCGCTGCGACGGCCGGGCAATGCCCAAATCGTGGCCCAAAACGTGCTGCACCTGCTGCGTCAGGATTTTCTAACCGGCGTAACCATTCCCCTCGACGGCGGTGAATTTTTATAGCACTACGAACTACGCAATACGCACTATGGAGAAACCATGACCCAAAATTACGACAAAATCATTATCAAAGATTTGCTGCTGCGCGGCATTATTGGCATCAATCCCGAAGAACGGGTGAAGGCGCAGGATATTCTGATTAACATGGTCATCTACGCCGACATCCGGCAGGCGGCCCAGAGTGACG
>SLGK01000180.1 GCA_007123775.1 Anaerolineae bacterium
AGTACGCCTCCGCCTTCTACGGCCCCTTCCGCGACGCGGCCGATGGCGCGCCCCAGTTTGGCGACCGTCAGAGCCACCAGATGGACCCGGCCAACAGCCGCGAGGCCCTGCGCGAAGCGGCTCTGGACATCGACGAAGGGGCTGACTTATTGATGGTCAAGCCAGCCCTGCCCTACCTCGACATCATCGCCAGCCTGCGCCAAAACTTCCCCGAATTGCCCCTGGCCGCCTACAACGTTAGTGGCGAATATGCCATGATCAAAGCGGCCGTTGCTAACGGCTGGCTGGATGAGGAACGGGTTGTTTTGGAAACACTAATGGGGATTAAGCGGGCCGGCGCTGACATAATCATCACTTATCACGCCAAAGAAGCGGCGCGTTGGCTGGCATGAGACGCGAAGGTGGTGAAAGCCCATTGGGGGTAAAGACGCGATAGACCTGCCAAATGCTGGTTTTATGCGGCAAGAATTGCCACATAATCTCGTATGGTTATACCGCAGCCGCGCGGCGCAATATCTGGTTGGGTGGTAAAGCGCTATGACTTGGAGGATCATATGTCTAAGGATGCAATGTACCACCAGGGTTCGCGACAGCTTCAGGATCAGTTCGATAGTCGCCGCATTGCCGACCGCCTGGAGCAAGTAACCGTTCACACCGCCTTCACTGAGGCCGATCGTCGTTTCATCGAAGGTTGCAGCATGTTCTTTCTGGCCACGGCCGACGAGCAGGGGCGTCCCGACTGTTCCTACAAAGGGGGAATGCCCGGCTTTGTGCAAATCCAGGATGAACGCACCCTCGTCTTTCCCGACTATGACGGCAATGGTATGTTCCGCAGCCTGGGCAATATACGAGTCAATGCACAGGTTGGGTTGCTGTTCATCAACTTTGAGCAGCCGGCGCGTTTGCGTCTCAACGGCGTTGCCAGCCTGCACGAGGACGACGCTCTGTTAGCCGAGTATCCCGGCGCGCAGTTGTTGGTGCGTGTGGTGGCCGAACGCATTTTCCCCAATTGTCCCCGCTACATTCACAAAATGGAACTGGTTGAACATTCCATCTACGCGCCGCAACCGGATCATACACCCCCTGAGCCGGCGTGGAAGCAAATGACTGAGTTTCGGGATGCTTTGCCACATGGCAGTGGTGGGCAAGGCTGAGTAGGCATTGCCTTGTGTGGTGGACAAAGAGGGGGGAGTGAAACGGCCGTTATCCTTACCCATGATCCGCAAATTGCACCAGGGGCTAGGCATTCCCGCAGAGGTGTTGGGCGGTATTCGGCCAAACAGGTAGCTTAAGTAAAGTTAGCGACCACCAGCTTATCCAAAACATGGTACAATAAAATCCAATTGGATTTGTTGTGAACAAGAGAGAAAAATCAATATGCCAACAGCGTTAATCGTTGGTCCGTATCGCTTCTTTTTCTGGTCCTATGATTGCATAGAACCACGTCATATCCATGTGCAACGTGACCGAAGCCGGGCGAAGTTCTGGCTTGACCCCGTGAGCCTGGCAGACAGTGGGGGATTTCGGGCCAATGAACTACGCCGTGTTGAGCGGATTATCCTGGAAAACTTGGACCTGCTGAGGAGTAAGTGGGATGAATATTGCGGATGAACTTGAACGTATTAAACTGAAACTAGCCCGGGCTGAAATTATGGCCGTTGATGTTACCGACGAGGAGTTGATTGTTGACCTGGCCGACGGCCGTACCATTTCTGTGCCAATTTTGTGGTTTCCGCGATTGGCCTATGGCACTTTGGCCGAGCGAAACAACTTCCAAATTCTGCGTGACATGATTCATTGGCCTGATTTGGACGAAGATATTGGCCTGCCTACCCTGTTGTTGGGGCGCGACCTGGGCGAAAGCCCACAATCATTGCAACGCTGGCTGGCCCAGCGGCAAAAGGAATTAGAAACGGCCGTTTAACCCCAACTTTAATCAAGAGACACCGAGCAAAACGGCCGTTATCCTTACCCATGATCCGCAAATTGCACCAGGGGCTAGCCATCCCCGCAGAGGTGTTGGGCCGTATTCGGCCAAACAGACAGCTTAAGTAAAGTTAGCGACCACTAGCAGCTTGTCGGAGAACCCCATTTTGTAGCCGAGGTATCCCTACCTCGCCTCTGGGGAACGCGGTAAGAAACCGCGGCTACGGCTACTTTTCCGACAGACTGCTAGCCCGGCAAGCGAGAAGATAGTGTACACGATAGAGATTCTGGATACAGTACAATACGTGGTAGATTAAGTTGAGGTGATCACAATGACAGCTACAATTTCACGCCAGCAACTACAAAAACAAATAGAACAACTACCTGATGATGTCGTTCAGCAAATTGCTGATTTCACACTTTTCGTGATGGCCCGGCGCGATATTCCACCATTGTATGCTGACTGGACCAATCAACAATGGCAAGATTTCTCATTAGCACAATTTTTCCGTGAGGATGACGAGGTTGAGTACACCCTGGCAGACGCTCAAGAGATATATCAGCCATGAAGCCAGGTGATGTTATCCTAATTCGATTCCCACGGACAGATTTAAGCAAAGGCAAACTGCGGCCGGCTTTGATTATAGCTACGGCACCTGGTCGTCATGCCGATCTACTGCTTGTCCTTATAACCTCACGGGCTTACCAAGCCGTTTCTGACTTTGATGAAATAATTGACCCATCTGATATTGATTATGATAAGACCGGTTTGAAAACCAGATCGGTTGTGCGGTTAGCACGGCTGACCAGCGTCGAATCATCCGTCATCAATGCTCGTTTGGGCCATGTTTCGCCGGAACGTTTGCAACTAATCAGAGACCGCATTATTCTCTGGCTACAAGAGGGATACCATTATCGCTAACCCAAACGTAATGGGCAAAACGGCCGTTATCCTTACCCATGATCCGCAAATTGCACCAGGGGCTAGGCATTCCGGCAGAGGTGTTGGACCGTATTCGGTCAAACAGCTTAAGTAAAGTTGGCGACTACCAGCCTACTCAAAACATGATGTCAACCATGCTGACAGGTGAGACTTGTGACTACCATACACTTTGAATGGGATGAGCAGAAACGCAAAGCCAATATTCGAAAGCACGGCTTTGACTTTCGAGATGCCCCAAAAATTTTCCAAATGCCCATGTTGGTAGCATTAGATGACCGACAAGACTATGGTGAAGACCGCTGGATTGGTATAGGTGTTCTCAATACGCGAGTTGTGGTTATAATATTTACTGAACCTGCTGCGAATACCATCCGCATAATCTCTATGATGAAGGCAACCACTTATGAACGAAACAGATATGAACAATTACTCAGAGACGAACTGGGGTAAAGTTGACGCGCTAACGGACGAAACAATAGATCGGTCAGAACTACCGCCCCTGGACGACTCTTTTTTCAAGAGAGCTGCCTGGCGAATGCCTGAAAAACCGGCTGTTGTTACCGTGCCCGTAGACCCCGACTTGCTGGCCTGGTTTCAGGCACAGGGCAGCGAAAGTGAGGAGCGTATCATTGCGGCTCTCCGTATTTATGCCGAGGCGCACAAGAAACCAGTTGTTCGACCGGAAACAACGGCCGTTTAACCTCAACTTTAATCAAGAGACACCGAGCAAAACGGCCGTTATCCTTACCCATGATCCGCAAATTGCACCAGGGGCTAGGCATTCCCGCAGAGGTGTTGATACGGCCGTATTCG
>SLGK01000319.1 GCA_007123775.1 Anaerolineae bacterium
CGTCCGTTGTCCACGCTTATGTCAATCTGGCAGGCAAATATCATCCTGATCTACTATCCATTTCAGAGTTGGCCCATATTGGGTCTTGACAAAGGTGACATATGTCACTATCCGAGTTTTTCAAGGCCAACCACTCTGGTGATTGTGATGCGTTTTAGCAAAAAACTCGGTTTTTTCAGTGGACTCACTAATAGGCACCTATAAACGGCCGTTGCCAACAAACCATACGCCTGGCACAAAAGTTATTCCAGGGTTTCCACATCCGCCAAATCTTGATAGCGTCCGGTCGCTCTCTTGTTCTGCTTCAGGTTCTCCAAATCTATGAAGTTGACCTTGGCCCCCTCAATGTCCACTTCTACACGCGAGGCGTAACAAGTCTCGAACTCAACACCTACGACTGTATAAACTCTTTGAAATCTTGGTTGAGTACCGTATCTCCACTGATGGTATTCACGCCGGATTTGCTCTAAGGTTGCCAGACGTGCTTGATAGGGTTGACTTTGCCAGTAGGCAAAGTCAGTTTCCTGATCATCAATGTGACCTTTTGTATAGGTTTTAGAGATAGTTGATTCTTCTGAGCGCATCGTTAAATCCCAACGTGAACGTAAGCGTTGCGTGTGAGCTTTCTGTCTTTGTGGTAAGTTTCCAAAGAGCCTGGGTAATTGCCTCAATTATACCACATTCGTTGATCCCAATCATAATCGAGAGCCAGTCGGGGCGAGTACGTCACGCTGCCAGCGGGCGGCCAGGTCGCGCACGGTGTTGCCGCTGATGCCCATGTTGACGATCTGAATGCGGGATTGGGGCATAACGGCCGTTAAACAGGCGTTGATCAAACTGACGTAGCCCGTCCCCAGCGCATCCGGCGTGTCGGCCAGCGGGTGGGCGCGACCACAATCCGTGATGGAATCGCCAATCATGAGTAGTTTGCTATCGGGTTCAATCTTCACTAGCAATTAAGAACGGCTAAACCAGGTCACACCCATGCGGCTCAGCGTGTCGCCCCGCTTTAGCTGGTAGAAGGCCACGCCGCCCAGGTGCATCACAAACAGGGCCATGAACAGCTTGCTAAACAGGCTGTGACCGTCACGCGGGGGCACGTCCGTAATCGCATCGGGGGAAACGGCCGTTGGTGACAGCCCAATCCCGCTCAGCAACAGCATCCCTACGCCGCTAAAAAGCAGCGCAAGCAGAACCAGATAAAGCAGCCGGTGGTTCCAGACAAAAGCGAGCTTTTCCCATTGGGGCATCGGCGGTGGCGACGGCCGTTTACTCCCCACAAACAGCCAGACAAGGCGACCGGCGGTCAGAAGCAGCACCAGCAGCCCTACCGCCACGTGTGCTTGATACATCGTTCCTTTCAGGGCTGATTCGGCCGGCAGGCGTACCATAATCGCCCCGCCGGCGGCCATCCCAATAATGAGTAGTGCGCTGAGCCAGTGAAATAGCTGCGCACCGCGATCATACGTTGCTTGTTCCATCAGTTTGCCTCTTTAGTTTAGACGGGCATTGGCCGCTTCCAGGGCCGGAATCAGCCGGTCCAAAGCCTGATTGATAGCCGTGCGGGCGATACCATATCCATGCTGATCGAGAGAGCCGCCGCCCTCATTGCATATGATATGGATGTTGGCATTGGTGTTGAAGACGTGGTCGGCGGCAAATGCATACTCATTGTACAACGCCTGCCAATCATCAGGCACGCCATGATAGGTTGGGCTGTGAGCCACATTGCGATAGTATGTCTGAAACTCTGCACATTGGCCCGGTTCACCCTGTACCAGCCGGTCCAAAATACCGCCGATTTGCTCGATCTGGGATCGCAAATGGACCATGTTGTCGCGCATGGCGTGGGCATCGAAGGGTACAGGTTGAGGGCGGGCCGGGGGCGGTAAGGGCGCGGGTGTGGGTGTGACGGTCACGGGGGCCAGGCCCAAGACGGCATCATCCCAAATGGCTTCGTTGTGGCGTGGGCTTTCGTTCCGGGTGAAGGTGTAAACCATCAGCACTACAATTCTGTTGGTAGCGGCTACGGCATCAACGCTGAGGTATTGCCAGGTGTCTAACGGCCGTGCCCAGGGAGAGCAGATGGTGTTGGGCGACTGGCGGGTGGCTTCGCCGTCAACGTTGATGCACACCTGGGCATGAATGTCACCCGCGTTGCTAGACCTGCTGCGGTCCTCATTATCGCTGGACCACAGGCGTGCCCAGGCCCCAAAGCGATAGGTTTCGCCGGGCGTCACGCCATCAACCACCTGAATAATCGGCAGTCCCCGTGTATCGTAGGCAGCCTGCTCGCCAGAACGAACAAATTGGGCATAGTCGGTGTTGCGGTAAGTATGAATGTCGATGTGATTGACCGCTAAGGCCCGCCAGACGGCGTTACCCGATTCAAAACCAGGGTTGGCCAACAGGTTGGGGCCAAGCGGCGGTCCGGCTTGGGGAGGAGCTGGTGGGGGCAGTGGGGTGCTGGTGGGGGCAGTGGGCGGAACGGCCGTATTCGTGGCCGTGGCTGTGCTGGTGGCGGTCGCCGTAGCTGTGGCTGTCGCCGTTGGCGTGGCTGTTGGTTCATCAGTGGGGGTCGGGGTCGGTTCGTCAGTGGCGGTTGGCTCACTGGTCGCCGTGGCTGTGGCCGTGGCTGTCTCAGTCGGTAAAGCCTGAGCGATCATGATCGTTGGCGTCGCTGTCACTGGGTCTGTAGCCGTTGGCGCACGTTGGCACGCCGCTAAAATGACAACCAAAATCAAACACATATTGCTGGCAAACTGGATATAACGATTCATTTTGCTGTAATCTCCTAAACTGGTCTGGCAGGGGCACATTCTTCAACCAGAGTATAGCACATCTGGTTATCTTGACCCAAGAAAACGTTTGGCCCGTTACTGACAAACTCCGTCAGACAAATATCAAATTGCCGCTTAGTCACTTTGGTCATGTGGGCGCAGTACGCAGAGTTTCTGTAGCAGGGATCATAACGCAGAGATAAACAAGACCAGCTATGAGGTCATTTGACAGCTAAGACCGAATCTTAACCATGAGTTTTACCAGTCAATCGCGACGCCAGGGACATAGTTATTAGCGTCAGAAAAAGCAATCCCCTTCAAGACAGAGATGGTCAGCGAATAATCACCGGCAGGTAGAGGAATAAAGACTGAGCATCTTCCACGCAAATGGGGGACCAGGGAACAAAAAGAACGCCATCACTCACCTGGTTATCAGCACCGCCGGGGTTGAGGGTCGGGTGGTACGGCCCGCTGTTGCTGCCCCACCAGTTAAAGCGAGCATCTACCGGCGTGGCCGGGGTCACATTGCGCATCCCAAAGCCATTACCCGTAATCTGGTTACAGCGAAGGTATGGCTGCGCGTTGTTGGCGATACGAACACCGTCGCCGGCGCATTGCCGAATCCGGCAGTTAATAACGGAGACATTGGAAGAGGCCGTATACAACCCACCATAGCTGCTGCTGGAGCCACCGTAACCGATTTCACAATAGCTCAAGGTTGCCTGCCCGCCGTTGGCAACGTAAATACCGCCCCAGCTACCGGCTGAGGCCGTTTCAGTGAGAACGCTGGTAAAAACGGCCGGATTTTCAGCCGTGCCGGCAGCATGTAAGCGACCGCCGCCGGCCACCCATAGGTATTGGTTGGGACTACTAAAGTGGAGTTCTACGCCAG
>SLGK01000106.1 GCA_007123775.1 Anaerolineae bacterium
CATCCTGCGTAATGCGCGATGCACCAGCCCCGCTGCCGTTATCGCCACCTGTGCTAACCACCACAATGCGATCCGTCTTGGCCAACGGTTGGGCAATGGCTGAGGCCACTTCCGGCAGCCGGTCCAGCAATTGCTGAATGATAGCGGCTTGGGTGTACTCCTTCCACGCCTCCGCCTTCTTCATTGTCGCTTCCGCTTCGGCCAGACCCTTTTGCCGGATAACCTCCGCCTCAGCCAGACCTTTGGCGCGGGCGGCGTCCGCTTCAGCCTCACCACGCAAGCGAATGGCATCCGCTTCACCGCTGGCCTCTGTTTGCAACTGGTATTGGCGGGCTTCGGCCAGGGCACGCACCTTGTCCCGTTCGGCTTCGGCCGGCTTGCGGACTGTGGCATCTAACTCACGCTCCCGCCGTACAACCTCTTGCTCTTCAACCTCGATCCGCTTTTGTTTCTCGACAACCTCGACCTGCACTTCTTGGGCGCGAACCTCCTGGCTGGTGATGTTGGTTTGCAGGGTAAAAGCCAAATCGGCCTCGGCTCGTTTGCGGTTGGTTTCCACGTCAAAAGCGGCCGCTTCCACTTCGTAATTCTTCTTGCTTTCGGCTACCTTTGTTTCTTCACGGTATTTGGCCGATTCCCCTTCCTGTCGTGCTTTGGCACTCTCAATAGTAGCATCTCGTTCCGCTTCGGCTTCGCCGATGGCCGCATCTCGCTTAACCTGAGCAATGCGCGGCCGGCCGAGTGCCTCCAGATAGCCCTCGGCATCACTAATATCCTTGATAACGAAAGAGACAATCTCCAACCCCATGCTGGCCATATCGTCGCCCGACACCTCTTGCACCTTTTGGGCGAAGGCTTCCCGGTCGCGGTAAAGTTGCTCAACCGTTAGCGTACCAAGAATAGCGCGTAAATGCCCGGCCAGCGTTTCATGGGCCACATGCCGAATTTCATCGCGTGATTTGGACAAGAACTGAATAGAGGCGGTGCGGATGGAGTTCTCGTCGCTGCCGATTTTGACCTGGGCCACGCCGTCTACCGTGATGGGCACACCCTGAATGGTGGGTACGTCGGGGGTAGTTACGTCAATGGTCATAATCTCCAGTGACAGATAGTCAACCCGCTCTAAAATCGGCCAGATGAAGGAGCGACCGCCGGTGACGATGCGGTAATTGCTGTCGATGCCCTCCAGGTCGCTGCGCCCTTCGCCTCGACCGGATATAACCAGAGCCTCATTAGGGCCAACTTTTTTCACGCGGCTGGCGTAGACAAACAGCACCGCAAATAAAACAAATACCAGTGCCGGGATTACAATGGCAACTATAGCACTTGTGTCCATAGAATTTCCTCCAT
The DNA here is from genome assembly GCA_007123775.1 of Anaerolineae bacterium. Taxonomy (GTDB): domain Bacteria; phylum Chloroflexota; class Anaerolineae; order Promineifilales; family Promineifilaceae; genus SLGK01. Next base: position 1,351 of record SLGK01000106.1, read on the forward strand.
TTATGCAGATAATCGGTGATCAGTTAACCGATTACCAATTGCTGCTTACTAATTCCTAAAGAGCCTTACTCATCAGCAATAATAGGTTTTACCACGGCCACACGGCCGGTAATGCGTTCGATAGTAACAAATTGACCTCTGGCAATAGGCTGGTTGGTGGCCGAGCGTGCGCCCAGCGTGACACGGCCGCTCACGTTGTCAAAGGCGATAGTTCCCAGCCCATCTTGAGGGATGGTGATGATCACTTCGGCTTCACGACCAATACCGTCATCTTGCAGCCGAAAATGGCTTGATTTGCTAGGAGAGAGAACGTAGAAGAAGAAAGCCTGAGCAGCGATACCGACGACAAAGCCCATGCCGCTGGCCCACAAAATGCTGGGAATGGTGTCCATTTCCAGCCAGATGCGGGTAATCAGACCAGTTACACCAAAGGCGGCCCCAAACATAGCCAGGGCAAAGGGGCTGATGCTGATGAAACCAACTTCGCCATCACCGTCAATATCAAAATCGAGGGCGTCGGTGACTTCGGCCCCCAATAAGGAGATGAGGGCAAAAACAAAGCTAACGAATACGGCAGCGGTATAAACGATATTGAGGGTACCGGATGCGAATAGTTCTTCAATCATAGCGGTTTTTCCCTGGATATTGTTGGCTTAGGGCGAGGTTCATGATTTTTATTATACTACACATTGCTGTGTACTCTAATGAGAAATTTTGCGGTCTAGGCCAGGCTAATGTTATACTTACGGTACGAAATTATATGTAAGGAGGTTGTAAACCAATGGGTAGAAAACGTGGACCACGCGCTAAGAAAAAGACCGGCCGTAACTGGAAGCGCATCATGTGGATGATCGTTGGTATTTTGATTGCCGTCAGCATGGTGGCCTCACTCTTTATGATGGCCCCAGTATTTTAAGAATTGGTTGTAAACGTCACGACGTTTACAATGTGCAATGGCCCCGGTAAAGATAACGGCCGTTTCCCTTCACCCCCAACCAATTATCCCCGTCAACCACCAGCCGGCCGCGCACCCAAACCTTCTGCGGCCGGCCGGTTAGTTCCATCCCCTCATAAATGTTGTGGTCCACCCGCATATGGTGCGTCTGCCAGCTCATGGTGTGGCGGGCCTGCGGGTCCCACAGCACCAGGTCTGCGTCTGATCCGACCGCGATTTCCCCTTTGCGCGGATATAAACCGAATATCTTGGCCGGATTGGTCGCCGTGATTTCCACAAAACGGCTGGCTGAAAAGCGGCCCTGGCCCACCCCATGATGCCACAACAGCAGCATCCGGTCCTCAATGCCGTGTGTGCCGTTGGGGATTTTGGAGAAGTTGCCCTGACCCAACTCCTTGCCCGGATTCTGGTAGGGTTCGCCTTCGTAGAGCAGCGGTTTGGTGCCGTCATACAGAAAGGGACAGTGATCGGTGCCGACGGCTTGTAAACGGCCGTCGGCCAACGCCTGCCACAACGCCTCATTATCTTTGGCCTGGCGCAGCGGCGGCGAGAAGACCCATTTGGCCCCGTCCGGCCGGCGCAGATCGTCCACGGTAAAGAAGAGGTATTGGGGACAGGTTTCGCCCATGACGGGCAGGTTGCGGGAACGGCCGTAGGCCAGCATATCCACCGCCTCCTCACAGGTCATATGGACCACGTAGAGCGATGCCCCGGCCACGCCCGCCAGAGCCACCGCCCGCATCGTCGCCTCCGCCTCGCTCCAGGCGGGATGGCTGTGGGCGTGGTATTCAGTCGCCAGATTGCCCGCGGCCACATTTTGCCGAATGAGCGCGTCTACCACATGCCCATTTTCGGCGTGGACCAGTATCAGCATATTATGCTCGGCCGCTACCTGCATAATCTGAAAGATGGCGTCGTCGGGCAGCATGTAGACATCGACGTAGGAGAGGAACAGCTTGAGTGAGGTGACACCGGCGGCCGGCATTTGCGGAATTTCGGCCAGTACGTCGGGGCGCAGATCGGTGATGGACATATGCACGCCGTAATCCATGACCGCCTTGCCCACCGCCTTTTTGTGCCAGCGGTCCAGGGCTTCGTGCAGCGTTTGCCCTTTGCGCTGGGTGGCAAAGTCGATGTGGCTGGTGGTGCCGCCGAACAGGGCGGCTTTGTGGCCGGTGTAAAAGTCGTCGGCCGAAACGGTGCTGAAAAAGGGGAGTTGCAAATGGGTGTGGGGGTCGATACCGCCGGGCAGGATGAGCCGGCCGCTGGCGTCAATGATGGTGGCCCCCGCTGCGGCTAAATCAGGGCCGATGGCGGCAATTTGCTCCCCCTCTATCAAGATGTCGGTTTTAAG
>SLGK01000082.1 GCA_007123775.1 Anaerolineae bacterium
GGCAAGAAAGGCACCGATTTCGGGTGACAAATTGAGCCACTCGGCCCCTACAACAAAGGCAAAGCACCAGCAAAGGCTCCAGATCAATGTAGCTTCGGCTGAACGGGCGATCCAGCTCATGGGTTTGACCAACAGGGTGCGGGCAGCCAGTAACGCCAGGAGCAGCATTGCGCCCATACCCAAAAAGGCTTGCCCCAGGTTAAGGGCCAGACTACCGGTGGTCATTGATTCCGGGTCGCCCAAGCCCGCCAGAATGGTAAGTACAATGATTACCACCAGGTCTTGTACCAGAAAAATACCAATGGCAATTCGGCCGTACAGCGAATGCAAGTGGTTTTTCTGGTCAAGCAGCTTGACCACGACAACTGTGCTGCTAAAGGTTAAAGCCGTTGCCAGGAAGATAGAGGCCATCAGGTCAAAACCAAGCAAAAGCGCCAGACCAAACCCAATAACGGCCGTAAAGACCACCTGGCCTATCCCCGCCGCGACAGCTACGCGACCCACCGCCTTGATTTTGTCCAGACTCAGTTCCAAACCGACCAGGAAAAGAAGTAAAACGATCCCCAATTCAGCAACAACAGCAACGGCCGTTTCCCCATGTGCCCCCCCGTGTGCCAGTTCCAAGACCAACACATCCAGCCCTATTGGGCCTAAAATCAAACCGGCCAAAATGTAAACGACAATGCTAGGAATATTTAGCGGGCGGGTAAACAGCAGCAGCAGCGTTGCCGCCACAACCATGACACCAATACTCTCAATAATGCTTAAATCTATCATAGCGTTAAGACTTTACACCTGCCTTGTGTAACTCCTCAACTGCCCGGTCCAGCCAATACTTCTTAGGGTCAATCAGAAAGTCAACATCCAGGCGGTCAAGTTCAGCGACAACAGAAGGATCAAAGGCATGGACGGCAATAGGCACACCGGCCTGTCGGCTACGATAGGCCAGCAAATTATTGGTGTCCTCAATTCGCAGCGTAGAGACAACGAGTTTGGCTTCTTCTAGAAATGCGTCATCCAGCACAGTGGGGTAGTTTATATTGCCCACTAGATGGTGGCAAGGTAAATCGGCCAGCTTACCAACATCGGTATCGACGGCCAAAACGGTTTCACCACGCTGGCACAACTCCTGGACCAATCGCCGGCCCATGGCGTTCATACCGACAACAATGATGTGGTTGCTCAATTTCGCTTCTTTCAGTTCATCATCCTTCTGTGCGGCATTGTAGGGTTTGAGCCAGCCGCGTTCCCTTGTCCAATCGTACAGAGCTTCGTTGTGGATAATCATGTAGGAGCTGGCACCGATAGTGATCAGACCCACAATGGTGATCAGAGAGAGAATGGATTCGTCTATCAAACCCACGCTGAGACCAAGTGCAGCGAAAATAAAGGAGAATTCGCTAATTTGGGCTACGGTGACGCTGGTCAAAAAGGAGGTGCGCTCGCTGTAGTCGCGGCGGGCGATGATGTACATGAAGAAAACGGGTTTACCGATAAGAACGAAAATGGAAAAGATGATAATGGCCGGCCAGTAATCGGTCAGCGCACTCAAATCCATCTGGGCACCTAGCGAGATGAAGAAAATGGCGATGAAGTAGTTCATCAGAGGATTGACGCGGCGGCGTAGATCATGGGCAATAGGCAGTTGGGCCAGACTAAGACCGGCTAAAAATGCCCCAATCTCAGGCGAGAGTTCCAGCCATTCAGAAGCAACGACAAAGGCAAAACACCAACTCAGGCTCCAAATCAGGGTGGCGGGGGCTGAGGCGGCAATCCAGGCCATAGGCTTTTCCAGTAGGAAGCGGGAAGCGAAGAGAGCAATGACCAACATTAGCGTCATGCCCAGAAAGGCCTGGCCTAAATTGAGGGCCAGCGCGGTCGCTTCCATCGATTCCGGCTCACCCAGGCCGGCCAGAAAGGTGAGTGCCAGGACGACTACCACATCTTGCACCAGGAAGATGCCCACGGCGATACGGCCGTATAGGGTGTTCATGTCTTTTTTCTGCGCCAGCAGTTTGACGACCACAACCGTACTGCTAAAAGTCAAGGCCAATGCCAGAAAAACAGCTTCCATGCTGGTAAAGCCTAGCAGTAAAGAGGCACCATAGCCAAAAACGGCCGTGAAAAATATCTGGCCCAGTCCGGCGGCCACGGCCACCATCCCCACTGACTTGATCTTTTCCAGGCTCAGTTCCAGCCCCACAATAAAGAGAAGCAGGACGATGCCTATCTCGGCAACGACAGCAACGGCCGATTCGGCGTGTCCGTCATGGGCAATATCTACAGATAGCAAATCCAGCCCCACCGGTCCCAGCAGCAGGCCAGTCAAAATATACAAAACAATGGTGGGTACATTGGCCCGCCGCGCCAACAAAATGACCAGCGTGGCCGCCACGATCATAATGCCAATGCTGCCGACAATGCCTAAATCAGCCATGGATTAAAATCCCCATACCTCATCCATATCGTCAATATCCGGGTCATCATACCGTTCCACCGTGGCAATCCATTCCGGCATTTCCCCTTTGATAGTAGCTTTTAGCTCACCCAAATCCTCTTCAGTGATCTCTCCTTTCTGGTGCATAAAGGTGTAAAATTTCTTGAGACTGGCAGCGTTGCTCTTAATGTAAGCCGGGCTGGCCCACATGGCCTTCTCAATAAACCAGTAGCCCAGAAAGTAGCCAATATCGCCTGACCCTTCACTGGCCGGTACGGCATCTTCGTACAAAAGAAATTCGTTGATGTAGAAATCAACATTTTCCGTATGCTGGCGAATCGTTTTAGTGGCTAAATTTTGTGCTTGCAGCCAGCCCTCAAATTCGGCCAATAGCGTTTCATTTTCTTCCCGAATTTGGTCACACGCCTCTTCATATTTGGCATAATCGTCCATTGTACATTCCTCCTAGACAGTGTGGCTATTTAACTTGCTTACGAGTATAACATGGGTTGATAGAAAAGTAATAGACGAAGTGGCGGAGAAGCGGAGTGGCGGTGTGGCGCAGTGGCGGGGTAGCCACTTCGCCACCTCGCCACCTCGCCACTTCGCCACCTCGCCACACCGCACCAGGAGAATAAGAATGACTGGACCCAACCAACAGCTAGACACTCGTTTGATTCATGCCGGGGATGCCCATAATCCCTCAACGGCCGTTTCATCCCCTATCTATCAGAGCGCGACCTACTATTTTGACACGGCCGAAGCGATTGCCGCGGCCATGACCACCGAAGCCCACGAGCAGTTTTACGGCCGTTACGCCTCGCCCAACACCAAACAGGCCGAAGCCACCATTGCCGAGCTGGAACAGGGGGAAGCGGCCCTGACCGTTGCCTCCGGCATGGCGGCCATCAGCCTGGTACTGCTGGGGCTGCTGCGCCAGGGCGACCACCTGATTGCTCAGCAGACCCATTACCCCACCACGCTCAAACTAATCCAGCACAAACTGCCCGCGCTGGGCATCGAGACAACGCTGGTAGACCACACCGACCTGGACGCTTTCGCCGCTGCTATCCGGCCCAACACGAAGCTGATCTACCTGGAAACGCCGGTCAATCCGCTGCTGAGCCTGACCGATTTAACGGCCGTTGCCGCTCTCGCCCGCGCCCACAACATCACCACTGTGGCCGACAACACCTTTGCTAC
>SLGK01000021.1 GCA_007123775.1 Anaerolineae bacterium
TGTTTTCATAACGCTATCCTCACATGCTAATAATGAAAGCCATGAGAATAGAATCATTCACTGAATTTGGCAATACTCAATCCCAAAATCGGGAAGTTATATTTAGACGACTCCTAAGCAACCGTTTCAATCTCTCCTGTCTGTCTGTCGGCAGGGCATAATAAGCTTCAACAACATCGTTGTCTAATTGAATATCAATTGTCGCTGTACCCATTTACTTACCTCCAATACGTCTGACCTGTTTTCAGGCTAATCCTGTCAAATCGTATAATCTATAGTGTAACACATACCACCGGATTCCTGGCAGTTTTCACACATACCTATCCGTTCCCTCCCCCAATCCGTTGTTGCCCTCAAAACTCCCCTTCATCTCCCAACCGGAAGCGCTCAATCGCCAGAAAACCGGCGGCACAGACACCCATCAAAATCGTACTCATAGCTAATGCCTGACCATAGTTGAGCGCGCCCGGCTGCCCCAAAAAGCGGAAAATAGCCACCGGCATCGTCGGTGTCTGCGGCCGGGACAGGAAGAGGGTGGCCCCAAATTCACCCATACTGACGGTGAAGGCAAAGACGGCCCCCACCAGCAGCGCCCGCCGGATAAGCGGCCAATCAATCTCCAGCCAGACGCGGGCCGGGGCTGCGCCCAGCAGCATGGCCGCCTCGCGCAGGCGGGGGTTGATGCTGCGGATGGCGGGCAGCAGGCTGCGAATGACAAAGGGCATCCCTACCAATGTATGGGCGATGGGAATTAAAACGGCCGTACTGCGTAAATCGAGCGGCGGCCGGTTCAGGGCCAGAATGAAACCAAAGCCGAGCGTCACGGCCGAAGTCGCCAACGGCAGCATCAGCAGCGGGTCAATCACCCGGCCCAACCAGCGGCCCAGCCAAACCAATCCCCGCTCCACTGCCGCCGGATTTTTGACCCGGCCGGCCCGCACAATCAGCAGCGTACTCAACAGCCCCAGCGTGGTGGCCATAAAGACGGTGACCAGGCCAAAGCCGGTCGAGTTAAGCACCGCCTCTACCGGCGGCACAAAAAAGACGGAATCGCGCCGGTTGATGAATAGCTCCTGGTAAAAACGGAGCGTCCAGCCGTCGCTGCCCCAGAAGGAACGGCTGATCAGGGCCAGCAGCGGCGCGCCCAGCAGGAGCAGCATGACCAACAGATTGCCGCCCACCAGCAGCCGGTCGCGCCAGGTGTGGATCGGTTTGGCCGTAGCCTGGGACGCCTGCAAGCGCAAGGGCAGGGACATGCGGGCCTGGATGCGGGTGTAGACCCACATCAGGGCAAAGGTGAATACAATTTGTAGCAGGGACAGGGCAGCCGCCACCGGCAAGTTGAACAGGCTGACTGCCTGCCGGTAGATTTCGACTTCGAGCGTGGCGAAGCGGGGACCGCCCAGAATGAGAATTACGCCAAAGCTGGTGAAGCAGAAAATGAAGATCAAAACGGCCGCTGCCAAAACGACCGGGGCCAGCAGGGGCAGCGTGACGGTCAGGAAAGCGCGGCGGGGCGAGGCCCCCAACATTTGGGCCGCCTGGGTCAGATTGGTGGGTAGATTTTGCCAGAAGCCGCTGATCATCCGCAGGGCGATGCTGTAGTTGTAGAAAACGTGGGCGAGCAGAATGATCCAGATGGTCTGGTCGAGCTGGATGGGAGGGCGGGCCAGGTCAAACAGGCCCATCAGCCCTTCGTTAAGCAGGCCGCGTGGCCCCAGCAGAGCCGTAAAAGCGTTGGCTACCACCACCGTCGGCAGCACAAAGGGTAACGTAATGAACGCTTTGAGGCTGCTCTTGCCGGGAAAGCGGTAGCGGGCAAAGACGTAGGCTCCCGGCAGAGCCAGCAGCAGCGTCAGCAGGGTGGAAACGGCCGCCTGCCACACCGTAAACCAGAGCGTCTGCCGGAAGAGGGGGCGGGTGAGTAACTGGCTGAGATTGTCGGGTTGAAAACGGCCGTCCGGCGCAAAACTCAACCCAAATATCGCCGCCAGCGGGTAAAAGTAAAAAACAGCCAGAAAGAGCAGCGGCAGGAGCAGCAGGCTGTATTTGAGGAGGGTGAGGAGACGGCCGTTCATCATAGTGCGTAGTGCGTAGTGCGTAGTCCGTTTGTCTACGCACTACGCACTACGAAATAGCTTTATCGTAACACCACATCCGTCCACGCCTCAATCCACTGCTCCCGGTTGGCGGCAATGGCGGCGGGGTCTACGTCGGCCGGGCTGTCGGGAATCTGGCTAAAGCGGGCGAAAACGTCCGGCAGTTGAGCCTGGTTGTTGGCCGGGAAGACAAACATATTGAGTGGAATATCTTCCTGGAAGGCAGTGCTTAACATAAAGTCAACCAGTTGTTGCGCGGCCGTTTCGTGGGGCGTGCCGCGCAAAATACCCACAAACTCAATCTGGCGGAAGCAAGTGCCGTCGGTGACAACGGCCGCTGTGGGGGCTTCATCCAGTTCGGCTTCGGCAAAGTAAACCTCGGCCGGCGGGCTGCTGGCGTAGCTGACCACAATGGGCCGGTCGCCATCAGAGGCAGCCGAGAAGTGGCCCCAGTAGGCATCTTCCCAACCGCTGGTGACCAAGACCCCATTGTCTACCATCGCCTGCCAAAAGTCGAGATAGCCATCCTCGCCAAAGGTGCTGATGGTAGCCAACAGGAAGGAGAGGCCGGGGGTAGAGGTAGCCGGATTTTGCACCACCGTCAGGTCAGCGTAGGCAGGATCGATCAAGTCTGCAAGCGTCTGCGGCGGTTCTAAGTCGCTGGCCTCGAACCAGGCGATGTCATAGTTGAGGCAGACGTCGCCATAGTCCACCGGCAGGGCGCGGAATTCGGGGTCTAATTGCAGCCGCTCGTCGATGAAGGCCAGTTGGGGCGACTGGTAGGGGATAAAGATGTCGTTGTCCAGTGCCCGGCTGAGGAAGGTGTTGTCTACGCCAAAGAGGACATCGGCCAGCGGGTTGTCGCGGGACAGGATGGCCTGGTTTAGCACGGCCCCGCCGTCGCCAGCGCGGAAGATTTCAACGGTGATGCCAGATTCGGCTGTGAATTGCTCCATGACGCTGGTGCTGATGTCAAAGCTGTCGTGGGTCATGAGGCGAATGGTGACCGGTTCGGTCAGTTCCGGTTCGGTGGGTTCAGCGGGTTCGGTGACAGGTGGGGGGGTAACGGCCGTTTCCTCGACCGGACCGGCGCACGCCACCAGCAGTAAAGCCAACAACAGCAGCAAATAGGTTCTCATCTTATTCTCTCCTTCGGACGGATGACGGAAGACGAAAGACGGAAGAGGGCTGTACCACCCTCTGTCATCGGTCATCGGTCCTCCGTCCCAAAACAAAAAAGCCCCCTGATCATCAGGAGGCTTCCGCAACAAAGTGGTTTCCTACGCCAGCATTACCTGGATCAGGTTTGACGGTTCGTGCGCCACCACGCACATCTCAGCCTGGTTGAGGACCAAGCACCCGGTTTGGCTATTAGCTTGAAAAAGTGTTTAGTAGTTGTTCAGTCAGACTACCTAACTGAATACTAGCACCCCCACCCGGTGCTGTCAAAAGATTTTATGTAGCGCAATCAATGGTATAATGTTGGGCAGATGATGATAGTTACTAACATTACGCGAGTCAGCTAATGGCCTATTTTCATTGCCCGTATCTGCCGGCGATGAAAGAATAACCGATGACCAGAAGAAGATTAACCGGCTGTTGGCCCTGGCTGCTGGCGGCTTTGCTACTGCTAACGGCCGTTGCTTTTTTAGGCAGAGGGGGCGCGGTGGAGCGACTTTTCCTCTTTTTCCCTTCCCGCTGGGGACATACCAACGACCTGACGCCCTGGACCAGGGGCGAGGAGATTATCGGCTATGCCCGCCTGGTCGAATCGCCGGAAAATGTCTGGCTGCTACTGCACGGCAACGCCGGCCAGGCGGCTGACCGGACCTATGCCCTGCCTTGCTTTTCGGCACGGGATTCGGTTTACATTTTAGAGTATCCGGGATACGGCCGTCGCCCCGGCACCCCCTCTAAAGAAAGCTTCAACCAGGCGGCGCAAGAGGGCTACCAACTGCTGCGCCAACGCTATCCCCAAATCCCCATAGCCGTCGCCGCTGAATCGCTAGGCTCCGGCCCGACCGCCTATCTGGCAACGCTGCCCCAGCCGCCTGATAAGCTGGTCTTTATCGTCCCCTTTGCCCGGCTGTCCGACGCGGCCAAAGACCATTTCCCCGCCTTGCTGGTCAACTGGTTCTTGCAGAGCGATTGGGACAACCCGACCGCGCTGGCCGGCTACGAAGGGCCAATGGACGTCTTTGGCGCGGCCGCGGACCGGGTGATTCCGGTGCGCCATGCCCGCACATTAGCCGCGAGCGTACCCCAGGCCAACCTGGTCATTTTCGATGGCGGCCATAATGAGTGGGCACACGGCTGCCGGGTGCGCATCCGGCATCCGTGAGGCGTGGAACGTGAAGCGCAAGCTGGTGCAGCCGCGTTTAGTTTCCTCATGCACGACGGTTTAGCCCATTATAAACGGCCGTTACGTCAATCGGCATAATCAAATTATCCGGCAGGTCGGTCAGGGGGTGCCATTCCAGCCGGTGGACGTTGTGGGGAGATTGCTCGGCCAGTTCAGGCCCCTCACCCAGACGGGGCCGGCCCTGGAAATCAGTCACCAGAAAGGCGGTCTCATACTGACCATCCGGCCAGGTCGTCTCCCACAGCTTAGGCCCCAGCACAATGTCCAGGCTCGTCTCCTCGGCTGCTTCTCGAAAAGCTGCCTCCAACAGCGTTTCTCCCGGATCACACCCTCCCCCCGGCGTGATGTAATAGACCTCTCCCTGCCGCTGCCGGTAAAACAGCAGCACGTTCTCATCCTCGACAATGATTAAACTGACTCGTTGACGCATATAAACTCTCCGGCGTAGTGGCAAGGCGACAGAGTGGCGGGGTGGCGAAGTGGCGCGGTGGCGAGGTGGCGAAGTGGGCAACCTGCGGATACTGTGATGAAATAGCCACCCTCTACACTCTATCTCTACGCTCTACACTCTATCTCTACACTCTACACTCTATCTCTACACTCTACACTCTATCTCTACACTCTACACTCTATCTCTACACTCTACACTCTATCTCTACACTCTACACTCTATCTCTATCTCTCGCTAACAAGCGCAGCAACCGGGCCGGATAGTCGGTCATCAGGCCGTCTACGCCGTAGGTCAGCAGCCGTTTGACCGTCGGGTGGTCGTCCACCGTCCAGACGTGGACGGCGATCTGGTACTGGTGGGCAGCACGTACCAGGGCGGGCGTAACGACCGGCAATAGGCCGTGCCGTTCGGGGACTTGCAGGCTGGCCGCCGGGCTGCGGAACAAACGCTGCCAGCCGCGCCGGGCCAGCATCAGCAGCAAAGCCACTTCGGACAGGGAAGCGGCCGTTTTCACAGTAGGGCAGGCACGACGAAAGCGGCGTACAGTGGCGTTGTCGAACGAGCCGACCATCATCTTATCGGCCATGTGGTATTGCTCGATTAAAGCGGCGAATTGGTTGACAACGGCCGTTTCATGCTGCTTGATGTCTACGTTAATCCAAAAATCAGAGAACGCTGCAAACAGCTCCACCAGCGTCGGAATACGGATGCCGCGCCCGCGAAAGGGAAAAGTCACCCCATCCCGTGTCCAACGATAGCCCGCGTCCAGCCGCTTCAGTTCGGCCAGCGTCATTTCAGCCACCTGCCCCGTGCCGTCCGTCACCCGGTCCACGTAGGGGTCATGGATGACCACCAGATGACCATCGGCCGAACTGTGAATGTCAATCTCCAGGGCGTCTACCCCCAGGGCCACCGCATTCTCAAAAGCCAGCATCGTATTTTCCGGCCATTGGCCCGACCCGCCCCGATGGGCAAACAGAACCATTCCCCCATCAGCCGCCAGCGCTGCAGCCGGCAGGCGAGGGGATTGGGTGTTGGTATCAAGTGCCATTTGTTGATCCTTTCATTTGTAATGCGTGGTGCGTAGTACGTCGTTGTGCTTGCTGGATTTGCCCTGACATTGCCATGCAGTATAATCCACGCAGATTATAAATCGAATGATACATCGGGCGAAATCGGTAGACCATTCTATTACGCACTACGCAATACACACGACGCACTAAGCACCAAAAAACCTTTCGGAGAACCTTTATGTCAGGACGAGTCGTCTTTCCCTTCACCGCCATTGTCGGCCAGGAACGCATGAAACGCGCCCTCATTCTCAACGCCGTAAACCCCCAAATTGGCGGCGTTTTGATTCGGGGCGAACGAGGCACGGCCAAATCGACCGCCGCCCGCGCTCTGGCCGCCCTGCTGCCCGACATCGAGGTGGTGGCCGATTGTCGCTTTGGCTGCGACCCACGCCGGCCGAACAATTGGTGTGACGACTGCCGTATTAAACATGGGGATGGTGGGGAACTGGTAACGGCCGTTCGCCGCACCCCCTTTGTCGATCTCCCCGTCAGCGCCACCGAGGACCGGGTGGTAGGCACGCTGGACATCGAAAAGGCGATCCAGCGCGGCGAAAAACATTTTGAGGCGGGCGTGCTGGCCTCGGCCAACCGGGGGCTGCTCTACGTCGATGAGGTCAACCTGCTCGACGACCACGTGGTAGACCTGCTGCTTGATTCCGCCGCTATGGGCATCAACGTCGTCGAGCGGGAAGGCATCAGCTTTACCCATCCCGCCAAATTCATTCTGGTGGGCACCATGAACCCCGAAGAGGGGGATTTGCGCCCCCAACTGCTGGATCGCTTCGCTTTCTCCGTGCAAATTACCGGCCTGACCGAAGCCCAGCAGCGTATCCAAATTTTAGAGCGACGCATCGCTTTTGAAGTGGACCCCGACACCTTTCGTGAGGAGTGGCAGGCCTCAGAGCAGACCCTCTCCCAGCAAATTGCCCGCGCCCGCCGCATGGCCAATCAGGTCAAATATTCGCGCCGCGATCTGGCCTCGATTGCCGGCCTGATGGGGTCGCTCAAGGTAGACGGCCACCGGGCCGACCTGGTGATTTTGCGCGGGGCGCAGGCCCACGCTGCCTTCCAGGGCCGAGAGTACATTATTGACGAAGACATTGTGCTGGCGGCCGAACTGGCTCTGCCCCATCGTATCAAGGGCAGTCGCTTTCAGGACAATATGCTGAGTGCCCATGAGTTGGAAGAACAGTTGGACCTGGTGCAAAGTGATATGGGCCTGGGCGAAGAGGGTGAACCGCTGGACGAAACGGCCGATTCCAGCAGCGTAAAAAAAAAGCCTTAGACTCCGAAACTGAGGAAGGGGCCGACGTGGCCCAAACCGAGGCCGGGCCGCAAAGTGTGCCCCAAACGCCGCAGGATAGCCCCTGGTGGGAAGGCGGTCAGAAAAAAGAGGCGACCGGCGAGTTCACCGCCCGCCGCCTCGATACCCAGCTAGACCGGCTGACCCGCAACCAGGCCGGCCGTCGCTCTCGTACCAGAACTGACCGCAAACGAGGCCGCTACATCCAATCCCGCATCCCCAAACAAGGCAAAAAGGTAAGCGATCTGGCCTTTGACGCTACGCTGCGGGCGGCCGCCCCCTACCAAAAAAGCCGCGACCGCTCCAAAATGGCCCTTTCGCTGCGCCGCTCTGACCTGCGTGAGAAGGTGCGGGTGCGTCGCTCAGCCAACCTGATTCTGTTTGTGGTCGATGCCAGTTGGAGCATGGCCGTCGCCGAGCGCATGGAAGCGACCAAAGGGGCTATCATGTCGCTGCTGACCGATGCCTACCAACGGCGCGACCGGGTGGGGCTGATCGTCTTCAACAAAAATGACGCCCATCTGGTGCTGGCCCCAACCAATTCGGTGCAGTTGGCCCGCCGCGCTCTGGCCGACATTGCCGTTGGCGGTAAAACCCCGCTGTCGGCCGGCCTGCAACTGGCCTATGACGTCATTCGCAAAGAATCGTACACCCATCCTGACGTAATGCCGCTGATGATTTTGCTGACCGACGGGGCGGGCAACGTCAGTCTGACCAATCTGCCCCCCCAGGAGGAAGCGCACCGCATTGCCCGAATGATTAAAGAAGAAGGGGTGCGTTCGGTGGTAATCAATATGGAACATGCCGCTTTTGACCAGGGATTGGCCCGGCTGCTGGCCGAAAAGCTAGACGCGCCCTGCCACGCCCTGGCCGACCTGCGGGCCGATACGCTGTATCAGAAGGTGGTGGCGGAGCTAGAATAGTAGCTATGTTAACTGAGCAGAAAATCGCCGACCTGATTGCCTTGATACGGCGTCGTTATGAGGATTGGGAGGATTTTGATCACACCCAGTTCGTGGCCGATGAAATTGAGCCGAAGCAGATAACGGCCGTTAAAGCCGAAACCTGGCTCAATCAAGAGGAACTGGACCGGCTGATTGCCCTGGGCCAGTATGACCTGATCCTCGAGCGGCTGCAAAACCTGTGCCGGGACAACAATATGCTGTGGCGGCAGGTGCCGTCGGCGGGGGATACGGCCGTTCTCACCCACCCCGATCTCGATCCCGCCACCTTTGCTACTCAAGTTCGCAACCTGCTCTACGCCGACCCGCCCCCGGCCGAGCGGCTGCAACATTTCAGCGACTACCTGGACGCCCAAAACCTGCCCAACAAATGGACCTTCGCCACCTATCTGCTCTTCTTCTGCCTCCCGGACGATGAGATGTTCGTCAAGCCGGAAGCGGCTACCTGGTTCCTCAAGTTTGTGGGCCACCCCTTACAGGGCCAACCCTTACAGGGCCAACCCGTGCGGATCAGTGGCGCACCCGACGCCGAGACCTATGGCCTAATCCGGGAGGCGGCGCGGGAGTTGTACAACTATCTACTCGACTACGGCGCGGGCGATATGATCGACGTGCAGAGCTTCCTCTGGGTCTGTTTTCGGGAGAATAAAGAAAGAGTCGGCCGTTTAGACCGGCGCGGTCAGGTAGAATTGGACATCCCCACCGCCCCCCCTCATGCCCTGGCTGAATCGGCCGAAACATACGATTCGGTAGCCGATGGGGTAAATGGGGCAGAAACGGCCGTGCCCCAACCCCTGATCCCCATCGCCCAACTCACCCAAAACAGCGGCATCCCCGCCGGGCAGTGGCAAACCTGGATCGAGGCGATTGGGCGCAAGGGGCAGCTTATCTTTTACGGACCGCCGGGCACGGGCAAAACCTTTCTGGCTGAGCAGTTGGCCGCCCATCTGGTTGGGGGCGGGCGTGGCCTACGGCAGCTCATCCAGTTCCATCCCGCCTACAGCTATGAGGATTTTGTGCAGGGCCTACGCCCCACCGTGCGCGACGATGGCGGCCTGCGCTATGAACTGGTCCCCGGCCATTTTCGCCGCTTTTGTGAGCAGGCGGCACGGCTAGACGAAACGGACATCTGCGTTCTGATCATTGACGAGATCAACCGGGCCAATCTGGCCAGCGTTTTTGGCGAATTGATGTACCTGCTGGAATACCGGGAGCGGGCTATGCCGTTGGCTGTGGGAGAACGGCCGTTTCACATCCCGCGCAACGTCAGAATCATCGGCACCATGAATACGGCCGATCGCTCCATTGCCCTGGTAGACCACGCCCTGCGCCGCCGCTTTGCCTTTGTCCACCTGCCGCCGCTGTACGACAGTCTGATCCACTACCACCAGCAGCAGCAAACCGGCTTCGATCTGCGCCCGCTGATCAGCCTGCTGCGCCGCATCAACACTACCATTGGCGACCCGCATTACCACCTGGGCATCACCTACTTTCTCCTGCCCGACCTGACCCGCCACCTGCCCCACATCTGGCAAATGGAAATTGAACCCTACCTGGAAGAGTATTTCTTCGACCAGCCGGATCGCGTTGATTTGTTTCGCTGGACGGCCGTTGCTGCCGAACTGACAGCGTGATTGCAAGATTGGGCGTGTATATAAGCAAGGTGGCGGGGCGGCGAAGTGGCGAAGTGGCAAAATAACCCCGTCACTTCGTAACACTGCCACTTCGCAACACCGCCACTTCGCAACTCTGCAACATCGAACAAGGAGACAACACTCATGAAAATTCTAGTAACCGGCGGGGCCGGCTATATTGGCAGTATTACCGTAGAGCGGCTGATCAAGGCCGGGGCCGAGGTGGTGGTTTTGGACAACCTGTTCCAGGGCCACCGGGACGCCGTTCACCCTGACGCCACATTTGTCCAGGGGGATTTGGCCGACCGGGCGCTGGTCGAGAAGTTGATGGCCGACCATAAGCCAGACGGCATCATGCACTTTGCTTCGTATACGCTGGTGGGTGAGTCGATGGAACGGCCGTTTCTCTACCTGCGTGACAATATTACCAACGGCCTCAACCTGATCGAAAGCGCCGTCAAACAGGGCGTGCGCGGCTTCATCCTCTCCTCCACCGCCAACCTGTTCGACGAGCCGGAGCAAATTCCCATTGCCGAAACAGAACGCATTGTGCCCGGCAGCCCCTATGGAGAATCAAAATTTATCCTGGAGCGCTACCTCTACTGGATGGACCGGCTGTACGATATGCGCTACACCTGCCTGCGCTACTTCAACGCCTGCGGTGCCACCGAGGAGCGCGGCGAAGACCACGACCCGGAAACCCATCTGATTCCGCTGGTACTGCAAGTGGCCCTGGGCCAGCGCGAGAAAATCACCATCTTTGGCGACGACTACGACACCCCCGACGGCACCTGCATCCGCGACTACATCCACGTGGTAGACCTGGCCGAGGCCCACATTCTGGCCATGCGTGCCCTGCTGGACGGCGGCCACAGTCGTAAGTACAATCTGGGCAACGGCCGCGGCTTTAGCGTCAAAGAGGTGGTAGAAACGGCCCGCGCCGTCACTGGCCACCCCATCCCGGCCGAAATCGGTCCGCGACGGCCCGGCGACCCGGCCACGCTGATCGCCAGCAGCGAGACGATCAACCACGACCTCGGCTGGCGGCCCATCTATCCCGACCTGCGGACCATCATTGAAATGGCCTGGAACTGGCATCAGGCCAATCCGCAGGGCTACGAAAAATAGTGCGTAATGCGTAGTGCGTAGACTCGTTACGCACTACGCACTACGCATTACGAGAAAATTCCATGAATCAAACCAATTTCCCTTACGAAACCGAAATCGAAGTCATCTTCCGTGACGTAGACGCGATGGGTCACGTCAACAACGCCGTCTTTTTTACCTACATGGAGACGGCTCGCGTCAAATATGTGACGCAGGTATTTGAGAAGACCGACCTGCTGGACCTGCCGCTGATTTTGGTGAAGGCGGAGTGCAATTACCACTCCCCGGCGCTGCTAGGTGAGGTGCTGGTGGTGGGGATCGGGTTGACACGATTCGGCCGTTCCAGCTTTGATTTGACCTATCGGGTTGAGGTGAAAAACGGCCGTCTTATTGCCAGCGGCCATACGGTCCAGGTAATGTACGATTACGTCAGTCGCAGCGCGTTTCCTATCCCCGAAGACATCCGGGAGCGGGTGCTGGCGTTTCAGGGGGATTGGGGGTTGGGTGGATAGCATGCGTTCGGAAAGCTAAAACCATAGCGGGCCTCCAAATGATTTGAAATCAGCGTTGACTGTGATAAGATTCCTATCAACCTGACCTTATAGTCAGTGTGTTTCATAACCAGTTGTTCGAACATCTTGGTCGGCGTAATCTCAAAGAACCTTTGCCAGGAGGCTCAAAATGGATCGTATCAGGATTTGGTTTTCTCTCAGTATACTACTTACAGGCACGCTCATCTTAAGCCAAACGGCCGTTCGTACTCAAGCACAGCCCACCTCACAAGAACGGATTCCATTGGTAATTACCGACTACCTGATGCTGCCCCACCTAGAATTAGACACAACCCCGGGACAGCGGGTACTGCCACCAATCATTCCCGATGGTGACCCGCCTATCAATAACATCGGCTTATGGAGCCGGATGGTTTTCCAGTCGTATCGGGATGGTGTGTGGAACATCTACAGCAGTAGATTTCACGGATCTGAATTACAGCAGCTAACAAATGAAGCCGCCCACAATATTCACCCTGACTTCAATCGGGGCACCAACCAGATTGTCTTTGCCTCACAATCTCCCAACGGCTTCGCTATCCATCGCATGAATAGCGATGGCAGCCATCGGGTTGCTCTAACCAACACGGCCGGCGACGATGTGTATCCTCGCTGGTCGCCCGATGGCAGCAAAATCGTTTTTGAATCTTACCGGGATGGGCAAGCCGAAATATATGTGATGAACGCCGATGGCAGCCAGTTACAGCGGCTTACCTACCACCCCGGCTTTGATGGTATGCCCACCTGGTCGCCTGATGGCAGCAAAATCGCTTTTGTTTCTCAACGAAGCGGTCTTTTACGCATCTGGGTCATGAATGCCGATGGCAGTAACCCCGTGCAGATCTCGCAGACCCCTAGCAGCGTCTATCCGGCCTGGTCCCCCGACAGCACCAAAATCGCTTATAGTGCTGACAGCAACCAGGATGGCTGGCTTGAAGTGTGGGTTATGAACGCTGATGGCACCAATGCCCATCATGTGCGTTCACCCCTCGGCAACCAAGATTTTTGGGTACGCGGCTGGTCACCAGACAGCCGATATATTACCTATACCCAGGTTAACTTTGTCCAATACAATGGCGCCTGGTTTTGGACAGATGCGTTGCTTAGAGGGATCAACCCCAACAATAATATGCCTGCTCAAATTCACTCAAGTCTATATGATTGGCACCCCCACTGGCAGACAAGCGATGCAATTGCTCCAATTGTTTCCCTGCACCACCATCCCGATTACGCGCCACCAGAGCCGCTTTTATGTTGGGAAGGGACGGATGTTGGTATTGCTGGCTTTTTGAACTTTGACGTGCAGTACCGGCCGGCCAGCAGCGGCCAATGGCAAGATTGGCTGATGGGTATTACCGAAACAGAAGCCAATTTGACTGCACCTTTGGGGGACAGCTACATCTTTCGCATCCGGGGGCGCGATCATGCCTTCAACGTAAGTGACTGGCAGGTATCGCCCAGGCCCTTGACTTTGTACGCCTGGAAGCTGCAAGGGCATATGACCGACAATGCTGGCGTGCCGGTAAGGGGTGCAACGATTGAGACCACACCGCCACCATTCTTGTTCAAAGAGGCAGATAGTGCCGGCCAATTTGCGCTCTACGTAGACCAGATATTGAGTAGCTACCAGGTTAGCTGGCAGAAGCCAGGGTACGGCAGCCTGCCCACGACCCATTACGGTGGCGGACACACAGAAGCACAGGCTCATATTGTTCTGCCCCCAACTGACGATCTGGTTGAAAATGGCAGTTTTGAACTGGGCAACCTGGGGCCAGCTTGGCAGGCAGTCGGCGAATATACACCTAATGTTATAAGTACGGCCTTTAATACCGGGCATTACGCGGCCGCGCTGGGTCGTGAGATGTTGGATCCGACAATTTCTGAATGGGACGAGATAGGTGGCGCCGCTTCAACTGATCATAAGGCTGTTTTTGATAATAACGGCCGTCTTCACCTGCTTTGGAAGTATGGTCAACAGCTTCATTATTCCCAACGAACAGCCACCGGCATTTGGACAACACCGGTTATATTGTCGCCACAAACCGGGCCCATTCGGGATATGGAAATTGTTGTAGACAGTAACAACATTATCCATGTCATCTGGCAGCAGCAGATAGAGTGGATAGATGATGTCTATTACAAATACCTGGCAGATGATGAGTGGAGTACAACAGTTAATCTAACCGCTTTTGCTACATCACCAACCTGGTCATTTAGAATAGCAGCCACCGATGATGGCATAGTTCATGTTCTTTTGCCTGTTTACGGAAACACCGGTTCCTTATTGTATTACCGGGAACGGGACTTAGCAGGGAACTGGTCTGATCCCTTGCTCCTTATTGACCAGATGGTTGCCAATGCACTACTGAAAAGTCAGGGTAATACTTTACACCTTGTTACTGCTGTAGGCTCATACACGGAACCAAGTCATTATCGGCAGAAAACATCTGGCGGGAGTTGGAGTATACCACAAACCGTTCCTGTGATAGCTACTATGAACCAATTCGAGCTGCTTATAGCCCCAAATGGACAGTTGCACCTGTTATCCTGGCGGTCAAATGGGCCAGGATTGTATCACAGTCGGCGGTCTGTGGCCGGGCAGTGGAGTTCACCTTATCTGGTAACGCAGCAGAATGTTAGCCCTCTTTCCCTGCGTTTTCTGGTGACGCCTGACAATAGCTTACACTTGCTTTGGAATGTTAATAGTAGTATGCCATATGACCCGCAGGAGGTTGGTCTGCACTACACCAGGCGTTTAGCTAACGGTCAGTGGACAGCACAACAATGGGTATGGTCAAACGGGGCGGCAATTCCCCGCATGTTTGACGCTGACGAAGTTGGCAATTTGCATTTGCTATTTGGGGAATTTGGGGCCAATGCCTCCTATTATCTTATGGCTTCACCAGAAGGAAGATGGGCCTGGCCACCACTAATAATCAGTAACAGCACCAGTGAGTTACGTGGGAAGGTGGAGGTGGGGGCGGCCGGCGTCATTCATTTACTACAAGGCACCTGGCGACACGCACTGCTGACATTATCCGGCGGTGAATCAACGCTGTCACAAACTATCACCATTCCGGCAGAGATGACAGATCGTTATCTTTCTTTTGTCTACCGGATGGCGGGCGCATCGCCTGCGCTCAATACGGGACTGACGATTAACTTATCCACAGACAATGAAACAATGGTACTGGCGCACATTGAGGAAAATGTTAGTGACTGGACACAGGTTAGCTTACCGTTAGCTGACTGGGCCGGGGAAACAATTACCCTGACCTGGGATGTACCCCAACCGGTTTTAGCCATTCCTGTATCGGTAGGCCTAGATGATGTTACTTTGGGTTCAGCGCATCCTGACGTCTGGTTGGCCCCGCTGCCCAGACAGCTCGCGCTGCCCGGTGAGACTGTCTCTTATCAGTTGGTTTATGGTAATCAGGGCGGCGCGGCGGCTACGGCCGTTTCTGTCACGCTCCCAATACCGGCAAACTTGCTGTTTGTTTCGGCCATACCTGCTCCTACCACCAGCGGCACATCTTTGACCTGGGAGTTGGGCGATCTGCCCCCCTTCAGCGATGCTGGCACGATTGAATTGACTTTAGCGGTAGCGGATCAGGCTCCGTTGTTTACAATCTTGTCAACAACGGCCGTTATTGGCACACTCGATTTAGAATTGGAACTGCTGAATAATGAACGGCCGTTACGCATCTTTGTTGGTCGTGAACAATATCTGCCAATCGTCGCGGCGTCTCAATAACAAAGGTGTCTCTTGCCGTATGACAAACACGCAACCTAAAAACTGGCTGCAACGAGCCGTCATCCGCTTTGCCGTGTCGTTCGTGGGGGCCACGCTGGGTTCCCGGCTGATGCACCGTCTGGACCGGCTGGCGCTGCGGTTGAGCAACGGCCGTTTCACCCTCTCCACCCTGCTCACCGGCCTGGAAGCACTGAGCCTGACCACCACCGGGGCCAAAAGCGGCCGACCGCGCACCGTGCCCCTGCTGGCCATCCCCCACCGGGATGATCAGTTCATTCTGATTGCCTCTAACTGGGGCCAGGCCAGGAACCCGGCCTGGTATTACAACATTATGGCTAATCCGCAGGTGGAAGTGACGAGGAACGGCCGTGTGCAACCCTACCGCGCCCAGGAAACCAGCGGCGAACAGCGAGCAACCTGCTGGCAAATTGCCCTGCAAACCTACCCCGGTTACGCCATCTACAAACAGCGCACCACGCGCCAGATTCCCGTCATCTTGCTGATGCCTATAACAGAACCATCATAAACAGGTAGCGAGGCAGTCCTTGACCATCCAGCCAGCTTCATTATTTGAGCGTGGACATTTTAGGACAAATGGTAACTACCAACGCTCTCTGGAGATTGGACCAATTTTACTCACCCAATTGCTGCATCCACCAGGATAAATTGGTCCAATCTGGCTTGGTAGTTACGACAAATGGTTCAAAACTTGCCGAAACTCTCCCGATGTGACGATGCTAACTTGCTGCATCCGTTCCAGTACAAGCAAATCTTTATCCCCGCTAATGAGATAATCAGCCTGCCCGACCACTGCATAAGCAATCAGATAATCGTCTTTCTCATCACGGGTGATATGAGGAATCGTCTGCTCGATCACTGGTATCTCTTCGCCAATCAATTTCAACAGGTCGAGAAACGTGGTCAATTCTGTTTTGGTGATTTTTTTGCTGAGATAGGGCTTCTGTTGGATAGTCTTTTCAATTTCATCCAAGAGCAATTCCGGTAACAACAATGTTACATCACCCCCAATCACAGCGTCCAAAACTAGGGGTATAAAGCTGTTTTCATCTGGTTTTAGCAGGTAAGCGATAAAAAGATTGGTATCTATCAAGACACGCACGGCTTATTCCCCAAATTTGACCTTGCCCTGATTGATCAAACTGCGAATTGATTCCCGGCTGATTTCGTCACCGATCACGGCTGCTTCTTCAGATGTCATCTCCTGGTTTCTGGTGCCTACCATAGCTGCGATACGCTTGAGTTGGGCAACAGCCTCCTGCCGTCGCCTTCTTTCTCTCGCTTCTTGCAGCAGTGCATAGTCGGCAAAAGGAATAATCACCGCTTCCGATTGGCCTCTATTTTGAATGATAACGTCTTCTTTGTCTTTCTTAACTCGATTAAGAAATGTACTCAACTGCTGTCTGGTTTCACTAACAGAAACGGTTGTCATGATTTCACCTAAAACCCTCAATGATAGCATCAAAATATAGTCAGTATAATAGTCAACTTGATGTACATTATACTGTATGGTTATCTTAGAGGTCAATGCGTAGTTTTGGCGTACAAAATATGGCTAACATCTGTACAATTGCTACAAGGCTAATTCTTCGCATATGGTCATCATCGAGCGGTAAACCCATCATACGGCCGTTCCCACCTACCATGATCCTCAATCTGCCACGTCTTACGCCAGAGGGAGCTGGCCCCATCTATTTTGAGCGATTCGCCGCTGATATAGGCGGCCGCGGGCGAAAGCAGAAAGACGATAGCCGACGCCACCTCGCTTTCGGTCCCCATGCGCTTGGCCGGGATGTCCTGGATGGTTTGCTCGATGAGGGGGCGCAGCGCCTCGCCGTAATGGGCCAGGCCGCTGGAATCGATCAGTCCGGGGGCGACGGCGTTGAGCCGCACGCCGGCCCGCGCCCATTCCACGGCCAGCGTTTTGGTCAGATTCTCAATGCCAGCCCGGGCCGCGGCCGAATGGGCCATGCCGGGAAAGCCGCGCCACATCTCGATCAGCATGTTGACAATGACGCCGCCGTGCTGCCCCATATACTGGTTGAACGCTTCACGGCACATCAAGAAAGTGCCGCGCAGATTGGTCTCGATCACGGCGTCAAAACCTTTGCTGGTCAACTGCTCGGCCGGGCTGAGGAACTGACCACCGGCGTTGTTGACCAGTCCGTGCACCGCCCCCCGCTCGGCCAGCACCTGCTCAAACAGGCTGACAATCTGCTCCTCCTCACGCAGGTTACACTTGTAATAGGATGCACTGCCACCGGCCTCAGCAATCTCAGCCTGAATGCGTTCCAACTTAGTGGTGCGCCGGGAGGCAATAACGACGTGGGCACCCAGGCTGGCCAGTTCGTGGGCCACGGCCCTGCCAATGCCGCTACCGCCGCCGGTGACAATAATCGTTTGCCCGTCAAACAAGCCGGGCCGGAAGATGGATTGGTACATGGGTTCTCCTCTAAAATGGGACACGGATTAACAGGGATGACACGGATTATTTTTTGTCGGTCTTCCGTCTTCCGTCCTCGGTCAGTAAATTGTCAAGCTAATTTGAACTATGCCCGAATTACGCGGGACGAATTACAAAAACTCGTCCGGTTTTCTCCGCGCATCTCTGCGATTTCTCTGTGTAGCTCCGCGTTCCTGTTTTATCGCCGGCTGGCTAACGGTCGCTCGTCTCGCGGGCAGCGCGGGCCATGAGGGGGATCATGGGGCCAAAGGCGTGGAAGCGTTGGTCCTGGGTCTGGCCGCGGGCGTAACGGATGTAGATTTGGGCGATGATGACGGTCAGGCGGAAGAGGCCCAGGGTGTGGTAAAAACGGATGTCGGCGATGGAACGGCCGCTTCGTTCACCATACCACTCAACCAACTCCTGCCGCGTCAAAAAGCCGAGGTCGCCGGTGGGCATGGTGGCCATTTGCTGGAAGTAGGGCGGGTCGGATGGCTCGCTCCAGTAGCAGAGCAAGGCCCCCAGGTCAGACAGCGGATCGCCCAGGGTACACATATCCCAGTCGAAAATGGCCACCAGTTGGCCCGGATCGTCGTGGGCGAGCATGACGTTGTCCAGCTTGTAGTCGTTGTGGACGATGGTGGCGGCCATTGTTTCCGGCAGATTGTCGTGGAGCCAGCGGTAAACGGCCGTCATATCCGCCAACTCCTCGCTTTTAGCCGCCTGCCAGCGTTTGTACCAGCCCTCAATCTGCCGCTCGATAAAGCCGACCGGTTTGCCCAAATCGCCCAGGCCAATCGCTTCGTAATCCACGGCGTGCAGGTCGGCCAGGGCCTCAACCAGAGCCACGCTCATGCGGCGAGGCGCGTCGGGCATAGCGGCAAAGGCGGGCGGCAGATGGCGGCGCACCACCAGTCCCTCCTGCCGGGCCATGATGAAGAAGTCGCTGCCAATAACGGCCGTATCGTCACCATACAAATAAGCCTGGGGCGCGTACGGAAAAACCTGATGCAGGACTGACAGCACCTTGTACTCGCGGGCCATGTCGTGGGCCGATTTGGCCACCGGCCCCAACGGCGGCCGGCGCAAGACGTATTGGTGCGTGCCGTAATCGAGTAGATAGGTCAGGTTAGCCGCCCCGCCGCCGAACTGTTTGACAGCTAACGGCCGTTTCGTCCCCGGCAGCTTCCCCCGCAAATAATCGGCCAGTCGCCCCTCATCAAACCGCTCATCCGGGCGCACAGGGATTAGTTCTTTGTCAGCGTTCATAGCCTTCCTTTGACCGAAGACCGAAGACGGAGGACGGAGTCCCTGCCTTTTCGGTCCTCCGTCCTCCGTCTTCCGTCATAATTCATAATTCATCCCTCATAATTCTGCAAAATGCGTCGCGCCACCGACCACTTATGCACCTCATCCGGCCCATCGTAGATGCGGGCGGCCCGCTCGTGGCGGAACCAGTAGGCCAGGGGCAGGTCGTCGGTCATGCCCAGGGCACCGTGAGTCTGGATGGCCCGGTCCAGCACCCGCTGCAAGACGTTGGCCACGTAAAACTTGATGAGCGAGATTTCCTGGCGGGCGGCGTGGCTGCCTTCGCGGTCAATCTTGTGGGCAGCGTCCAGGACCATCAGGCGGGCGGCGTTGATTTCGGCCCGGCTTTCGGCCACCCAATTCTGAATGGTCTGCATGTCGGCCAGGCGGCGACCGGGGGCTACTTCGCGCCTGACAGCATAGCCGCACATCAGGTCGAAGGAGCGTTCGCAGATGCCCAGCCAGCGCATACAGTGATGGATACGGCCTGGCCCCAACCGCTGCTGGGCGATGACGAAACCGGCCCCTTCGTCGCCCAGCAGGTAGCTGCGGGGCACGCGCACCTCGTTATAGCGTACCTCGGCGTGGCTGGCGTGTCCGTCGCCCGCTTCACCCATGACGGAGATGTTGCGTACCAGTTCAAAACCGGGTGTGTCGGTGGGCACGATGATCATGCTGGCCCGCCGGTAGCGGTTTTCGTGGTGGGGATTGGTGACGGCCATGACGATGGCAAAGGCGGCCCCGTCGGCCGAACTGGTGAACCACTTGTGGCCATCTATGATATAGCTATCGCCTTCGAGAACGGCCGTTGTCGACAGCAGCGTGGGGTTAGACCCGGCATTTTCCGGCTCGGTCATGGAGAAGCAGCTTCGCGTCTCGCCCCGAAGCAGGGGTTGGAGGAATTGGGCTTGTTGTTCGGCCGTGCCATACTCGATCAAAATCTCCATATTGCCCGCGTCGGGGGCCTGGCAGTTGAAGACGTAATGGCCCAGTGGCGTCCGGCCCAACTCCTGACTGACGTAGCCATGCTCCACGAGCGACAGCCCCAGGCCGCCAAATTCTTTGTCAATCTGCGGCAGCCAGAGGCCCATCTCCTTCACCTTTTGCCGCTTCTCAGCCAGCAGCGGCTCCAGCGCCTTCATGCTGTGACCAAAACCGGCCTCCAGGGGAATAATCTCCTCATCAATAAAGGCCCGAATAGTGGCCAGCGTTTTTTGCAAGTCGGGGGAAATGGGATACATGGTTTCTCCTTTTGACGGAGGACGAAGGACCGATGACGGAAAGGGCAGTCTCCGTCTTCCGTCCCTCGTCCTCCGTCTGTTTACATGCGTACCGAACTGCCCGCCATTTGTCCACCGTCAATGACAAAGGTGGCCCCGGTGGTGAAGCTGGACGCTGCCGAGGCCAGGTAGAGGGCGATGCCGGTTAGCTCAGAGGGGTCGGCCATGCGCTTTTGGGGAACGGACTGGATAACAGTCTCATAAATCTGCTCGTTCTGCCACAAAGCGCCGCTGAATCTGGTTTTGATAAAGCCGGGAGCAATGGCGTTGACCTGGATGTTGTCGGCCGCCAGTTCGTTGGCCAACACCGGGGTCAGCATCAAAACGGCCGCTTTGCTGACGCAGTAGATACCCATCATTGGCTGCGCTTCCAGCCCAGCCACCGAGGCCACGTTGATAATTTTACCGCCGCCACGCGCCTTCATGCTGGCCACGCAGCCTTTGGCCACCCGAAAATAGCCTTTGACGTTGACGTCCAGGATTTTGTCCCAGTGGCTCTCTTCGGACGTGAGCAGGGGGCCGAAGTGGGGGTTGGTGGCCGCATTGTTGACCAGAATATCAATGCCACCGTAAACGGCCGTAGCCTGCTCAACCAAACTCTGCACCGCCTCATCATCCCCCGTATGAGCAGCAAGGGGCAGGGCCTCGCCACCCTGGCCGCGAATGGCCTCAGCCACCTCATCCAGGCCGGCCTGTTTGCGGCTGGCCAGGACCACTTTGGCCCCGGCCGCGGCGTAGGCTTCGGCAATGGCCCGGCCAATACCGCGTGAGGCCCCGGTGATGAGGGCTACTTTGTCAGTAAGATCAATTGTGGGTTTCATCACTAACTCCTGTTAAGCGACACTATTTTCCCCACTATAAACCGACCTGACAGAATTAGCAATTAAGCAATTATCTGTTTATTGACTGCTGTTAAAAAGACATTAACAGACAAGAATCAAATATGGGTATACAATAATGCCCGTAACAGTTGACGAAACGGTTGCATATGCTGGCAACTGTTTTACAATCTAGGCACTGTTATCGGGTATTCTTAACCTGGCATGTGGAATACCCGCTTTTAACCGTTTACTTCCCATAAAACGGGAAGACTATTTATCTCTTAATAGTGATTGGAGGAATAAGATGAAAAGAATCCGTCTACCCCTGTCAGTCGCTGCCCTCCTGGTTGGGCTGTTGGCTTTAGTAGCCTGCCAACCAGAAGTGCAGCAAGTAGAAGTGCCTGTCGAAGTCACCCGTATTGTTGAGGGTGAAACGATTGTTGAAGAACGCGAAATAGAAGTTGAAGTAACGCGCATTGTTGAAGTTATCGAGCAAGTAGAAGTTGAAACGGCTGACGGCAGAGCGCCCTTAGGTTCCGAAGAACGGCCGATTAAAGTGCTGTTTGTACCTTCAGTAGAAGCGGCCGTTATCGTTAGCGGTGGTCAGGTCATGGCCGACGCATTGGAAGAAGCGACCGGCCTCAAATATGAGGTCATCGTGCCCACCAGCTACGCCGCCGCCATCGAAGAGATGTGTGCCTCGCCTGATGACACCGTTGGCTTTATCCCGGCCCTGGGTTACGTGCTGGCCAATGAGCGCTGTGGCGTCACCGTAGGTGCGGCCGCCGTTCGCTTTGGCCTGAGCTGGTATGCCTCCCAATTCGTGGTTCGTGCCGATAGTGGCATCGAAACTATCGAAGACCTGGCCGGCAGAACCTGGTGTGTGCCTGACTTTGGCTCCACCTCTGGCTACCTCTATCCCCAGGTATTCTTGCAAGAAGCTGGTGTCGAGCCAGGCGAAACCAGCGCCTGCGGCGGACATGGTGGGGTTATGAGCGCTGTATTCACCGGTGAAGCCGATTTCGGTACGGCTTACTTCAGCCCGCCCCTGCTGCCCACCGGTCAGTGGACCTTCGGCGTAGACGATCCGGAAATCTGGCGTGATGCCGGCGAAGACCCCGTACGCATGGACAACGGCCACATCCTGGTTGCTGGCGGCCCTGCCGAAGGTGGTTTTCGCATTCTGGATGCCCGCGAGCCGGTAGCGGCTACCTACCCCGAAATTTTCGAGGAGACCCGCATTCTGGCTCTGACGCCGCAAATCCCCAACGACACCGTCTCCTTTGGTCCTGATTTCCCCTTCCCGCTGGCCCAGCGGATTATCGACTCGCTGGTTGAGTTTACCCAGACAGATGCCTGCCAGGAATCAATCTGTTCTGGTGAGTTCTATAGCTGGACCGGCATCGAGCCAGTTGGTGACAGCTTCTATGATCCAGTACGTTCCTTCATGACCGTTCTAGGTCTTACCGAAGAGGATATCTTTAACTAACCATAATCGACAGTAATACAGGAAGC
Organism: Anaerolineae bacterium; assembly: GCA_007123775.1. GTDB lineage: Bacteria > Chloroflexota > Anaerolineae > Promineifilales > Promineifilaceae > SLGK01. Next base: position 22,682 of record SLGK01000021.1, read on the forward strand.
CGGGGGTTGTCTAGCAATACTCCCGGCTTCTTTTTTAACAAAATTGAGGTGGAGGGACACCCACCGTGTTACGAGTAAAAAATCTAACCAAAGTGTACGATGACGGTACAGTCGCATTAAAGGATGTCAGTTTTGAGGTGCCTGCCGGCGAGTTCTTAACCATTATCGGCCTTAGCGGGTCGGGCAAGAGTACCTTGCTGCGCTGTATCAACCGGCTAATCGAACCAAGCGATGGGGAAATCTGGTGGAACGATACCAGGCTTTCGCACGTAACGGGCGAAGAGCTGCGCCGGGCGCGGCGCAAAATCGGTATGATTTTCCAGCATTTTAACCTGGTAGATCGGTCTACTGTGCTAACCAATGTTCTCAGCGGCCGCTTGGGTTATGTAAACCCAATTGCCAGTGTATTCGGCCGTTTCCCCAAAAATGACATAGACCAAGCCTACGCCAATTTAGAGCGCGTGGGCATCCGCGAAAAAGCCCAAAACCGGGCCGATGAATTGAGCGGCGGTCAGCGACAGCGCGTGGGTATTGCCCGCGCCCTGATGCAAGAGCCGGAAATGATGCTGGCCGATGAGCCGGTTGCCAGTCTGGACCCGGCCCTGGCCCATAGCATCATGCGCTACTTGCAGCAAATTAACCGCGAAGATGGCATCACTGTTTTATGCAGCCTTCACTTTTTGGACCTGGTGCAGCAGTATGGTACGCGGGCCATTGCGCTGAATGAAGGCCGCCTGGTCTTCGACGGTGCCCCTCGTGAGATTGATGACCAGCGCTTCAAAGATATTTACGGTCAAGAAGCGGAGCGCATTGGCTAGGTTTCAGTTGATAGTTAACAGTTGATGGTTGACAGTCTTAGGGTCTATTTAGATGAAACGTAAAAACAAAGGGCCACGCTATCGCCTGGTACGAAACATTCTGCTGATGGTCTTTGGCTTTTTGCTCTATGCTTATGCTGTGCAGGCGACGCAGGTCAATCTGCGCCGCCCGCTAGAGCCACAAAGACAAGAAAATCTGGTCAATATGATGCGGGAACTGGCGCGGCCGGAGCTTTTCGCCTATGAGTCGGAAACGCGCAGTGTGCATTTAACGCTGCGTACCCCTTGCCCGGAACAGCCATTAGCTACGCAACGGCCGTCTGAAGGGCGGCTAATGACACTAGAGCCAAACTGTGCTACCACTCCCCAAGACCGGCTCACATTATATGGCGAGGGCTTCCCTCCATTTGCCCGTGGCTCCCTGCGCTGGCATCCGCCCGGTGACGAGGCCACACCCCGCCAGCTAACCACTTTTAGAGCAGACGCCAACGGCAATTTTACGGTCCAGTTTACCCTGCCCGATGTGCGTATCTCTGACGAGCCGCAAACCATCGAGGTGCGAGAGCTAGTAGGCCAAAACATTGTTGGCTTAAGCAGCGCCAGCATCGTCACCTGGGAACGAATCTTAGAGACGATCTTTATGGCGCTGATGGCCTCAACAATTGGTACACTAATCGCCGTACCCCTCTCCTTTATGGCTGCCCGCAACCTGATGGAAACGGTCAAAGGGTCATTGGCCAGCATTATGGCCGCCATCATTGCCCTCCCCATCGGGGCAACGGTGGGTAGGCTGGTGGCTACCTGGCTTGATACGGCCTCACTGCAATTAGTGGCCCAAACAACAGCATTGGGTCTGGGGGCTTTTGCGGCCGGCATCGTTCTCATCGGCTCCTTGATCTATTTCGGTCCATCGATCCTGGACAGCCGGCAGCAGTCAACCCGGCAGCGGCTGTTGACACAAATACGGCTGCTGGCCGTTCTGTTGCTGGCGCTGTTTAACCTGCTGCTGTTGGCCTACCTGGGGCTGCCCGCCGGGGACTGGCTGCGAGATAATTTAGGCTTTTTCGGTTTCTTGGGCAATCTGGTCTACGTTTTGTCCGACTTCACCCAGCTGCTTTTCCCGGCACTGGTAGGGCTGGCGGCCATTTTTACGGCCATCTCGCTCGGCGGCCGGTATGGGGACGAAGCCATCCGCAGACTGGAAAAGCAAGAGGTAGCGGCCAAATTATTAACCTTGCTGCTGGCCTTTGGCGGAACGGCCGTTCTCGTCTACGGTATTGGTTCCGGTCTGAACTGGCTATACCAGTTTGAGAACGTGGACAACTGGACCACCTGGCCGGCTTTGATTATCGGCGGCGTAGGGGCACTCTTGTCATTGGCTGTGCCCACCCAGAAGCAATTGCCGTTGGGCATGACCATCTACTTCTTCATTCGGGGCATTCTTAACACGCTGCGCTCGATTGAGCCGATCATTCTGGCCGTTATCTTCGTCATTTGGGTCGGGCTGGGACCGTTTGCCGGTATTATGGCTTTGACCATTCATTCTATCGCCGACCTGGGCAAACTGTTCTCCGAAGAGGTAGAAAACATTGCCGACGGTCCCATTGAAGCCGTCACGGCCACCGGGGCCTCCAAAATGCAAACGATTGTCTATGCCGTGGTGCCCCAAATCATCCCGCCCTACCTTTCATTTATTTTCTACCGGTGGGACATCAATGTGCGCATGTCTACCATCATTGGCTTTGTCGGCGGCGGCGGTATTGGTTTCGTTTTGCAGCAAAACGTTAACCTGCTGCTCTACCGCCGGGCCAGCGTGATGATTATTGCCATTGCCCTGGTGGTCAGCATTTTGGACTATGTGAGCGCCCGGCTGCGGAATCGTTTGATTTAGCGAAGTGGCAGCGTGGCGAAGTGGCGGACTTTCTGCCTGACTCGCGACTGCGCTACTGCGCCACTCTGAACAAACTATGAGCAAAAAGAGTCGTAAGAAGCAAGAAGAAATCAATCCGCTGCGGAACGCGCTGCGCAGCTTTTTGTTGGTGCTGGTGGTTATCTTCGTCTACGCCCTGGCGGTGGAATCGACCCAGATTGACCTGGAATTGGCCACGCGACCGGCCCGTCAGGATACGTTTATACGCGTACTACGCATGATGGCCTCCCCTGACATTTTCGCCGTCGATCCGGAAACCTCGGCCATTATAGGCTTTAGCGACACGGCCCGAATCACCTACGAGCGTATGCTGGAAACGATTCTGATGGCGCTGCTGGCCTCTACCATTGGCGTGGCACTGGCCGTACCCCTGTCCTTCCTGGGGGCGCGTAACGTGATGGGTGAAGTTAGAATGCCGGTAGCCGGTATTACGGGCGCGTTAATTGGCTTGCCGATTGGAGCGGCTTTATTTAGCTGGCTGGCCTATGGCATGATGGGCTATTCGGCCCAGTTGACAGCAAATAGCTGGGTGGGTCTGGGCAGCCTGGCCGGTGCGGTGGCGGTTAGCTGGATCATCATGAATACGGGCCAATCGATTATGACCCCGAAACGGCCGTCTCCCAAAACCATCGCCTCTTTTCTGGCCCGTTTGACGGCCGTGGGGCTGCTGCTCTTCTTCGCCCTGGGCGTGCTGGCCCACCTGGGACTGGTATGGGGACGCTGGCTACAGGGCCTGCTTGGTGGACCCTTTGAAATTGGCATTTTTAGCTTCTCTTTTGGTTACATCGGCAACTTTGTTTTTGTCTTGTCTGACTTTGTGCGGCTGGTAGGACCACCTTTTATGGTCTTGATCGGCGGTTTGCTGGCCGCCTCGCTGGGCAGCCGCTACGGGCAAGAAGGCATCATGAAGACCGGCGGCTTTCTATCACGACTGATAGCGGCCGTGTTAGCCTTTTTCGGCGTGGCTGTTCTGATTTATGGCATTGGGTCCGGACTGAATTGGCTCTACCTGTTTGACCGGCCCGAAAATTGGACCACTTACCCGGCGCTGATAGGGGGTGGTTTGGCTGCCGCTGCCTCTTTGGGATTGGACCCCAAACGGCCGTTTCCCATTGGCATTATCGTTTACGGCATTGCACGCGGTATTTTTAACACCCTACGCTCCATTGAGACACTCATCATGGCGATTGTTTTCGTCATCTGGGTTGGCTTAGGCCCCTTTGCCGGTCTGATGGCGTTAGGCCTGCACTCCATTGCCGCCCTGAGCAAGCTCTTCTCCGAGCAGGTAGAAAGCATTTCGTCCGGTCCGGTCGAAGCCATTACGGCCACCGGCGCCAACAAACTGCAAACGATTGCTTTTGCCGTCGTTCCCCAAATCATTCCGCCCTACATCGCCTTCAGCTTCTACCGCTGGGACATCAATGTGCGTATGTCTACCATTATCGGCTTTGTCGGTGGCGGTGGTATTGGCTTCGTCCTCAAACAACAGATTGACCTGCTGCGCTATCCCCAGGCGAGCGTCATGATGCTGGCTATTGCCGTGGTCGTGGCCAGCCTCGACTACCTCAGTTCTTCCATACGCAAACGCATCATCTAGGACAATACTTATGCTAAAACGATACGGGGTTTTGTTCACCCTATTCTTGGCGTTGGTCTGGTTTGTGGGTTGTGCCAGCCCGGCCGATACCCCAATCCCACCTGTGACAAGTGATGCGGCAGAAACGGCCGTTGTTGCTGACCCTACACCCGAACCAACTCCCACCCTTAACCCCTTGCCCCAGGCCAGCGACGGCTACCCCTGGTGGAACCATACCGTCTTCTACGAAATCTTCGTCCGCAGCTTTTACGACTCAACAGGCGACGGCATTGGCGATTTGCCCGGCCTCATCGAAAAGCTCGACTACCTCAACGACGGCGACCCCACCACCAGCGACGACCTGGGCATTACTGGCATCTGGCTCATGCCCATCAACGTCTCCCCCAGCTATCATGGCTATGACGTGGTTGACTATTACGAAATCAACCCTGAATACGGCACCAAAGAGGATTTCCGGCGGCTGATGGAAGAGGCCCACAAACGAGGCATTCGCATCATCGTAGATTTGGTGGTCAACCACACTTCCACGCAGCATCCCTGGTTTATCGACGCCCGTAGCGGCCCCGACGCCGAACTCCGGGAGTGGTACGTCTGGGAAGATGAGAATCCCGGCTGGCGTGGCCCCGAAGGGCAGCCGGTTTGGCACCGCACCCCCCACGGCTATTATTACGCCGTCTTCTGGGACGGGATGCCCGACCTCAACCTAGAGAATCCCGACGTAACGGCCGAAATGCACGAAACCGCCCGCTACTGGCTGGAAGATATGGGGGCCGACGGCTTCCGCCTGGACGCCATTAAGCATCTGATTGAACGCGGCCCCATTCAGGAGAACACCCGTGACACTCACGAATGGCTCCAGGGCTTCTATACCTTTGTCAAAGAGGTAGACCCCGACGCCTTTGTGGTGGGCGAGGCCTGGACCAACACCCAGCAAGTGCTGCGCTACACGGACGGCGGCGTGGACGCTGCTTTTCAATTTGACCTGGCCCTGGCGGCCATCAACTCGATCAACAGCGGCTTTGCCACCCAGGTCGCCCGTGAGCAGCGAGCCATCGTGCGCGACTTTCCGCCGGGCCAATATGCCACCTTCCTGACCAACCATGACCAAAACCGGATTATGTCCCAATTCCAAGATGATGTGGGCAAGGCTAAATTAGCCGCTACCTGGCTGCTGACCTCGCCCGGCGTGCCGTTCATCTACTACGGCGAAGAGATCGGACAGCAGGGCACAAAGCCAGACGAGGACATTCGCCGCCCCATGCAGTGGACCAGCGACAGTTACCGCGTGGGCTTTACAGACGGCCGTCCCTGGCGTGTACCGTATGAGGATTTTGAAACCAAAAGTGTGGCCTTGCAGCAGGATGATCCTGACTCGCTGCTGAACCATTACCGCGCCCTGATTCATCTACGCAATCAGCAGACAGCCCTACGCGTGGGCGATTGGGTGCAGGTAGACAGTGAATCGAATCGGGTCTATGCCTATTTGCGCTATACGGATGATGAGGTGCTGCTGGTGGTGATGAATTTGGGGCCGAATGAGTTGGATGAGTATGCGCTTACGTTGGAGGAGGGGCCGTTAACGGCCGTTTCCACCCCCACCCTCCTCTTTGGAAACGGCGACCCGGCTGAACTAACCCTCAATGCGGCCGGCGGCTTTGAAAACTACACCCCCTTCCCCAACCTGCCGCCGCAGAGCAGCTTTGTGATTCAACTTTATGGGCCAGAGTAATGTTTATGATTGGCACCTGGATCAATGCGGCCACCGTTTTAGTCGGTGGGCTGTTGGGTACGCTGCTTGGCCCACGCTTTCCGGCGCGAATGCAAGAGACGATTTTTGCTACGTTGGGGCTGTTTACCATTGCCATCGGCATCGACAGCGCCCTGATGACGGGCAACCCGCTGATTGTGCTGGGCAGTTTGCTGGTGGGGGCACTCATCGGTGAGGCGTTTCGATTGGAAGATAAACTGGAGCGGTTTGGTGAATGGCTGCGGGAACGGTTGGCTAAAGGTGAAGGGAAAGACGGCCGTTTCGTCGAAGCCTTTGTGACCGCCAGTATTGTCTTTTGCGTAGGGCCGCTCACCATACAGGGGGCTATTGAAGACGGGCTGCTAGGCGACTACACTAAACTGACCATCAAAGCGATGCTCGACGGCTTCGCGGCGCTCGCCTTTGCCGCCACATTGGGGGCGGGCGTGCTGGCTTCTATCATCGTCATTATCGGTTTTCAAGGGGGGATTTCGCTGTTAGCCAGCCTGGGCGCCAACATCTTTACCGACCCCATGATTGCCGAACTGACCGGCACCGGCGGCGTGGTGTTGCTGGCGATTGGTATACGGCTGCTCGATCTCAAGCAAATCCGAGCCGCCAATCTGCTGCCCGCCCTCTTTGTGGCCCCGGCCGCTGTCGCTCTGATGGACGCGCTGGGCATTGCCTACTATCCGCTATAATGGTGGGCGGTTTAACTATCCGCTAACCAGCATACGGCCGCAGCTACCACAGTTCACCAACTTGCCTTGCTGCACTTGCTTAACGAGGTTGGCTGAAACCGTCAACTGGCAGCCATGACAACGGTTAAGCTTGAGCAGGGCCATCGCTTCACCGTTATTGCGCTGGCTGAGATGGTCATATTTGCTCAACAGCTCGGTACTGAGACGGGCACGCAGGGTTGCGCTTTGCTCCATCAACTGGCCCAGGGCCAGCGCGAGTTGGGTTTGCTCCTCTCTAAAGCCGCTCTGATCCGCCTCCCACTCACTCTTGATGCGCTTGTAAGCGGCAACGGCCGTTTCCCGCTCCGCCTCGGTCTCTTCCACCATGATCATCGCTTCCAGCATCTCTTCTTCTAACGCCTCGCGTTGGCGGCCCAGAGCGGCCACGGCCTGCTGCAAATCGGCCATCTCCTTCGGATTCTTAACGCTGCCGGAATAGAGTCGATCTTCGGTCTGTTTGGCTTTGCGGTTGAGGCTCTCTAGCTCCCGGTTGAATTCATTGCGCTGCTTTTGCCACTCAGCCAAGGCCGATTCGGCCGTTTCCAGACGAGTACGCGCCGCAATCAGTTCGGCCGTTTCCTTCTGCGCCCGTACCACCTCCCCCAACCGCTGCTTCTTCGCCCGAATCTCTAAATCAACCTGCTGCAAACGGTAAAGCTGCTGTAAACTCATGAACGCCTCTGCCTTGAATCAAATAGAACTGGTTAATGATGCGTAGTGCGTAGTGCGTAGTGCGTAGTTACTCTACACGCTATCCTCTATCCTCTACACTCTATCCTCCAAAATTGTAACACAAAGCCACCGAATACTAAATTCAGCCTTCGGCTTCCTTTACGGTATAATCAGCCATTATGTTTGATAATTGGTTTGAACTCGGTGAGCAGGACTACACAGAAGAAGATGCCGAATGGGATGCCTTTGTGGCCGCTCATCCCAACGGCTCGATTTTACAAATGGACGCCTGGGCCAGGCTCAAAAATCGCTTTGGCTGGTCGTCGCAGCGCGTCTGGCTGCGGCAAGATGGGCGGCTGGTGGCCGGAGCGCAGCTTCTCTTTCGCTCGGTGGCCCTGGGGATTCTCAAGGTGGCCTACATGCCGCATGGCCCCCTGGTCGATTGGCAGGATGAGGAGCAGGTAACTATTCTGTTCAACCAGATCGACCAGGCCATGTACCAGCGCGGGGCCAGTATTCTGAAAATGGAGCCGTTTATCTGGCAAGATGAAGTTGAGGGTCGGGTCTGGTCGGATATTTGCCAGCGTTACGGGCTGATGACCGACACCGATACCATCCAGCCGCCGCGTACCGTTGTGGTTGATTTACGGCCGTCTACCGACGACATCCTGATGGCGATGAAGCAAAAAACACGCTACAACATCCGCCTGGCCGAGCGCAAAGATGTCACGGTGCGCGAGGGCACAGCCCAAGACCTGCCCATCTTCAACCGCCTCATCCGAATTACGGCCGAACGTGACGCTTTTGGCGTTCATCAGCCCGACTATTACCGGGCCGCCTACGAACTGTTCGCCCCTGACAGGGCCGCGCTGTTTCTGGCCGAATATGAAGGCCAACCGCTGGCGGGCGTTATGGTCTTTGCCTGCGGTCCTAAAGCCGCCTATCTTTACGGGGCGTCTAGCAACGAGGAGCGGCAGCGTATGCCTAGCTATGCGGTGCAGTGGGCGGCTATGCAGTGGGCCAAAGAGCGCGGCTGCACCAGCTATGATATGTGGGGCATACCCGACGCCCCTGAGTCCGAACTGGAAGACAACTTTTTGGACCGGCACGACGGTCTGTGGTCGGTCTATCGCTTCAAACGGGGCTTTGGCGGCGACATCCGCCGCACTGTCGGCCCGGCCGACCGGATTTATAACAAGCTGGTACATCGGCTGTACCGGTGGTATCGGAAGCGGGGGGCGGAGTAGCAGGGTAGCGAAGTGGCGAGGTGGCGGGGTGGCAAGGTGGCACGGATTTATCCGCCACCCGCTACGCACTACGCGGTTACTACGCAAAGCTTTTTCTCCGCTTTTCTCCTTGAAACTCTGCGTGTCCTCCGTGTATCTCCGCGTAACTGCTTTTGGTGGTGGCTGAGCCACGTTACACACTACGGCGTTACTTCGATACTCCGCCACTCCGCCACCTCGCCACCCCTACGCCACCCAGCCCCAGATGAAAAATTGGCCGCTGTAGTAGAGGTAGAGCAGCAGAAACGGGTAGAGGATCAGCCGGTTGATCCAGGGGTTTTGGCCCCAGTGGGTCAGCAGCCAGAAGGTGGGGAAAAAGGCCAGAGCGTAACGAGAGAAGGAGTAGAGCGGCTTTACCTCAGAAGTGGGCAGCAGCATAAAAAGGAGGAGCAGGGCCGCGTACAGGGCGTAGCTGCGCGGCAGGTGGCGCAGGGCAACGGCCGTTGTGCCTACCAACAGCAGCAGTACGCCAAAATCAAGGGCCAGGGCCAGGTACTCATTGGCCCGCGCCTCACCGCCAAAGAAAAGGGTGTGAACGGCCGTTACCACATCTGATCCCGGCACACCCGTCGTCTGGTACCAATATTGGGTATACATCTCATTGATGGGCGGCAGCCCCACCCACCAGCGCCAGCCCAGAAAAAGCAGCAGACCGGCGGCGGGCAGAAATGTGGTCAGTAGGTCAGTTAGTTTGGGTAGGGTGATGGTGCGTAGTGCGTAGTGCGTAGTGCGTAATGGCGGTTGGTTACGCAACAGGCTACACGCAATACGATTCTGTCGGCCCCACTCGTACAGTAGCGGAATGACCAACACCCACCCTGTCAGCCGGGTTAGCGCGGCCAGCAAGCCCAATCCACCCGCCAGCCAGAAACGGCCGTTACGCCCCGCCCACAAACTGCCCAACGCCAGCAGCATAAACAGCGCTTCCGTATAGGGCGCAAACAAGAAAAAACCGGTAGGAAAAAGTGTCAGATAAACCAGCGTGCGCGTCGCCTGGGCCTCGCCAAATTCGGCCATTGTCACCCAATAGAGCAAGATAAGCAACCCCAACGCGGCCAGATTACTGATCAGCAATCCTGCCGCCAATAAGGCCACATTACTCCCGCCCCACAAGCTACCCAGGGCGCGGATCAGCAGCGGATACAGCGGCGGAAATACGGAATCCTCGTCATGGGCATAGCCTTCGCGGGCCAGTCGTAGATAGCGCAGGGCGTCAAACCGCTGCCACGGCTCCAGCAGCAGCCCCTCCCAGCCGGTAGTCAATTGGGGTGCGCCCAGATACGGCCGTAACGTCTCATCAGGCGTCTCAGGCACCGGGTTGATGCTGGTGGCTACCACCGCCCACACCAGCAAAAAGAGGCGAACCGCCACAAAAATCAGGCAGGCACGCCAAACAGCCGTTTGCCAACCCGACCCCATTTTGCGAAAAGATTGCGCCATATACTTGATGATCCTCCGGCAACATATTACACTGATAGCTGTTTACTGACCACCACCCATAAGTATAGTTTGGCCTATGACAGACAATCAAGCCAACGAGCGAGCAGCACCGATTGCAGAAACCATGCGGCAAACAGCAGAGCAGCTACCTGCCAACGGTCCGCCCCCACCATTACCGCTACCGGAAGACCCCCTGATTGGTTACCGGCTGGCCAACTTTGTCATCGAAGGCGTCCACCGGCGCGCTGGCATGTCGCAGGTTTACTATGGCCTGGACATTATGCTACAGCGCCGGGTAGCCATTAAGGTGACCGAGCTTCGATTGTTACCGGCCGCGACGAAGACAGCATTTTCTGGGTTTCCCATGATGGCGCGGTGATTTCTTTCCGAGTCTACTGGCTGGGTGATGTGGTGGGTACTTGCCCGCTTGTCACGGGCGTCTGCGAAGTAACGCTGCCAACTTCTTAACTATAAGCTGGCAACGAAAAAAGCCAACGCAGAGTTACCAGAGTGATTTTTCGCTGCGTCTCTGTAACTCTGCGTTTTTTTAGTAGAGTCAACTATCCTTCGACAGTCAAACTGGCAACCAACAAATTGAGCGCGGTGGTCATGTCGTTACGGCCGGTTTTAACGCCAACGTCAATGTCCAATAAGTGGCGGTAGATTTGCTCTAGCTGGGTCAGGCTAAACCCCCGCGCCTGTTGGTAGATTTTGCCCACCACAAACGCGTGCAGCCGGAGCGATTTGGCAATGGCGGGCGGATTTTGACCATCGTCAGCCAGTTCTTTTACCTGGATAAGCAGCCGGAACTGGCGTACAAACATGGCGAAAAGGTAGAAAGGGTCAACGCCTTCATTAAACTTGTGCTGCAACAGTTGGGCGGCCTGACGGCCGTTTCGATTCCCTATCGCATCCACCAGATCAAAGATGTTGGCCTCAGCCAGGTAAGGGCAGAGCAGATTGACGTCTGCCGCGGTTATCTCAGCCGGTTCGTCACCAATCTGCCCTTTGTAAAGAACCAACTTCTCGATCTCGTTGTCCAGAGCTTGCAGATCGTTACCTACGTTAGCCACCAGTAGATGGGTAGCGCGGGGTTGGATACGGCCGTTCTTTTCCTCCACCCGCTCTCGGATCCATCGCTCCAGCGCCGACCCTTCCGGCAGGTCAAACGACTTGACGTGACCGGTCTTCAACGTTTCGGCCAGTTTCAACACCCGATTATCCTTGCGCAGCGAGGCTGATTCCAGGAAAAAAAGCCGCGTTGTAGCCGGTAACGTGGGCAAATAGTCAAGCAATTGGTCGATAAACTCCTTGCTCGGGCTGCTACTCAGCAGATCGGTTACGAACACCAGCCGCACGTCGGCTAAAAAGGGCATGGCATCACAACTCTGGCTCAGTTGGGTAAAGGTCGCCTTGTTATCTAGCCGCGTCGTGTTCAAGTCCAGCATGGCCGGATCGCCGGCCTTGCTAATCAGACCGGCTACCGTCTCGTTGCGGGAATGGGTATCTTTACCGTGAAAAATGTAGAACATGGCTGCGGGGTGGCGAAGTGGCGAGGTGGCGCAGTAGTGGCCTTTCTACTTCGCCACTCCGCCACTGCGCCACTTTGCATCAGCCCACCGTCTCAATGCGGTAGGAGCGGGCTTGTAGATTGGGATTATTGCCGGTCAGCAGCAGTCGAAACAGGCGCGTGACAGGGGAAGGGTTGACCTGGCGCACGCTGCGAATTTCCATCTGGCCCAGGTCGCCTTCAACGGTGTAAGTAGCCTGCAGATAGATACCCAACGGCCGGGAGACAATCAGGGCGGCTACAACAGCTAGAATAGCGGTGGGCAACGTGTTGATCAGCGTGTACAGGTCCATTTTCTGCCGACCACTCCGCTTCAATTCCAGTCCAAAAACCGCCTGGCCGGCCAATGTGGCCAGCGTGGCCGTCGTCAGCAGTACCGTACCGCAGTTGGGGTGGACGGCCAGTTGGTGTTCACCCCCTTTCATACGCGTAAACGCCTCTTGCACTGCCTTTTTCACGTGCGCCTCACTCACATCGCCATAGACATTGAGCGAAAACCCGCGATGGTCCGAGTTGCCCTGGGCGCTAAATTCCCCATGATGCTGCGTCAGCATATGAATGGTAGCGTGTTCCAGGCCATGATTGCGACGAATACGACTGATTGTTTCACTTAACATAAAAGCTCCAATTACGAATTACGAATTACGAATTACGAA
>SLGK01000002.1 GCA_007123775.1 Anaerolineae bacterium
AACGTCCAGCGGCAGACGATTCCCTGGCCCCAAAACGAGGCCACCGACCGCCTCTACGACATCTGGCAGAAAACGGCCGTGTCCCTCAACTATCAGACCGAACCGGAAGCACGCGGCGGCCTCAGCGACGGCAACTACATCTGGAACGTCGTGCCCACGCTGGACGGCCTCGGCCCGGCCGGCGGCAACGCCCACTGCTCCGAACGCAGCCCCGACGGCAGCAAGGATCAGGAGTATGTGCTGGTCTCGTCGTTTGTGCCCAAGGCGCTGCTCAACACACTGGCCATACTGGAATTAGTGCGTAGTCCGTAGGGGCAGTGCCTCGTGCCTGCCCTCCGCAATACGCAACACGCACTACGCACTACGAAAAAGGAGACCCAATCCATGACCTACAACCGCCTCGGCGCTCTGTTAGCTGGCCTATTTGGTTTGGGCTGGCTGGTGGCTATCGCCGTCAGTCTGCTCTTTTGGACACCGCAAACGATGTCGGTAGGCCTGAACCTCTGGTACGATGCTAATCTGTTCTTGAGCTTTGTGCTGCGGAATGTGGTGAGCTGGCAGGTGTTTCACGTTGCCGTGAATCTGGGCTTGCTGGCGTTGATTCTGCTGATTCCGCTGCTGCAAACGCTGTTTGCCGCTGACCCGCGCCATCAGGCGATGGGTACGGCCGGTGTGGTGGGGGCCGTTTTGCTGCTGCTGGCCAGCCTGATGGACCAGCTTGGTTCGCCGGCGCTGGCTCGCCACGTCCCGGCCAATCCGGTTATCGCCTTCCAGATTTGGGAGTGGCTGGAGCCGTGGCGGGATTCGGGCCTCAAGACGGCCAGCTATTGGCTGCTGGCGGTCTGGCTGCTCTGGCTGGGCGGCCGTTTCGTGATGCTGGGGGGGATGGGCAAATTCGGCCGTTTCAGTCAGATTGCCGCCGGAGGGTTGTTCTTTCTGGCTATTGTCAAAACATTTCTGCCCGCGCCGCTCATCTATTACCTGAGCGAAACGGGCGGCGGCGGTGTGGTGCTGCTGCTCTTTCCCGTCTGGGGTTTCTGGCTGGCCCGCTGGTTCTGGCGGCGTGAAACGGCCGAACTGCGAGGACGCAAGGCTGCTTAGGTCTCTTTGGGAACTCAGGGGGTTGACAAAGGGTATTGCGTATTGCGTATTGCGTAACCAGAGAGAGCTACGTAATACGCAATACGTCTAAACCCCGCGAAATCCAAAAGACCCCCTTTTTGCGTGGTCACTTTATCTGGCTTGACAGACACAGTCAAAATTATATAAAATGGCATTCAAATAGGCTAGACAGACTAGACAGAAGTGAGGTGTGTGGCTCATGGCGCAAGTATGGCAGCTTCAGGAAGCGAAAAACAAATTTAGTCAGATGGTGAATGACGCTTTGCATCACGGTCCGCAGGTGATTACGAAGCATGGAGTGGAAACGGCCGTTTTACTCTCCTATGCCGAATACCAGCAAATAACGGCCAAACAGCAATCCGTCGCGCAATTCTTCCGCAATTCTCCGTTGATGGGTGTGGAACTGGACCTGACGCGAGACAGCAGCCCCATTCGGTCAGAAGCGGAGCTATGAAATATCTGCTAGGCACCAACGTCATTTCCGAACTGGTTGCCAGGGAGCCTGACCCGGATGTTGTGGCCTGGGTTGACGACCTGGACCCCAGCTTTGTTTATCTGAGCGTGATAACTATTGGTGAAATCAAGCGGGGGGTTGCCCGGCTGCCCGACTCGCAGCGACGCCAGGAGTTGCACCATTGGCTGCATCATGACCTGCTGCTTCAATTTGGTGACCGTATTTTGGCTATGAATACGGCCGTTATGCTGACCTGGGGGGAGTTAACGGCACAGACAGGGCGGACGCTGCCGGCGATTGACTCACTGCTGGCCGCCACGGCCCTGCACCATGACTGCGTACTGGTTACGCGGAACGAGAAGGATTTTGCCGGTACGGGCCTGACGGTCATCAATCCCTGGCTGGGTACTGATCTGGTTGACGGATGACGGATGACCGATGACGGAGAGACTCTTTGTGCAGGGAACTCGTAAGATTCCTCGTTGCACTCGGAATGACAGGGCGTGTCGATCTTGTAAAGCGTAACAACTTGATTTTGAACCATGCCAACGGATCGAACAGATTGCTACGGATTTTTCTGTAAAAATCCGTTCCTTCCCCCAATCCGTTGTCCTCATCCGGCGGCGCGGTGGAGGTTGAGGGCCAGCAGGTGTTCCAGGATTTGCTCGTCGGTGAGGCTGTGGGGCCAGCCGTAGGCATCCAAAACGGCCGTATCCAGCGCAGTATGAATGTCGTCGAGGTGCTGGATTTCGGCGCGGCTGACGGATTTGCGGGTCACTTTGGCGAACTGGTCGGGGTCGAACAACTGGCCGCTTTTGACCGTTTCCCGGTAGTAGACGAGGCCGTTGTAGAGGTTGGTCAGGGTGCGCTGTTTGACCATTTTGTCATAGGCGGCGCCCAGGCCGGCGTAGAGGCCGTCGCGGGGCGGATTGAGCCAGGCCACCACTGAGGGTGTGGCCTTCGGGGTCGTAGGCCAGGGGTGTCTGGTGGCCCACCAGGTGGCAGATGTCGTTGAAGTGGGATTGGGATACGGCCGTTTCTTTTTGTTGAATCTGTGACCATTTGGCCACGAATTGGGCGGGGGTGAGGGATTGGGTCATGGGTTTATCGGGTAAACTACAAAAGTCTCAAAGACTTTTGTAGTTTGTCTGGTCTGGTATCCTATTGTACCCATCAATCCCAATTATGGCAGGGTGGTGCAAGGCACGGGCCGGACGATCTGGGTTAAGGGGCGATGGGCTGGCCCGTGCCTCGCACCGCTGACGGGCCGGGCGATCTGGGTCAATGAGCGGTGGGCCGGCCGTACCTGTCAAATGGAACGCAATGCCCGTAGCACCGCTTCCGGCTCTTTGGCAACTACATTGAGCAACACCAGGGCCGGCCCGTGCGGCTTTCTATCCCCTCGTTCCCAATGGCGTAGGGTACCCAGGCTGATGCCAAAAGCGGTGGCAAACTCAACTTGCGTCATGCCCACTTTGGCACGTACTGCTTTAATATCCAGGGGTGCGAATTCGTGTACCACTGCCTCGCCTGGCTGACCCTGGGCGAATTCTATGGCTTCGGTTAACCCTTGTTTGATACTCTCAAATGTTTCATTCATGATCTTTTACCGTAACTTTCCAGAAGGATACGGGTAAGTTTAGCCAACTCATTACGTTCGGCTTGACTCAAATTCACTTTTTCTGATTTACCGAGAATAGTCAGCAGAAAAAGAGGGTAATGCTCGTTATAAAAATAGTAGATCACCCGCACACCTGAACTTTTGCCGGTTCCTTCTCGTTTCCACCTTTCTTTTCTAATGCCGCCAGTACCTTGCATAATTGAGCCGGCAGCAGGATGAGTAGCAAGATGCGCGATAAGATTCTTAATCTCTTCTTCCCGCAGCAGTCGCTTGGAACGACGTATGAATTCTCAGTAGATCGAAATCAAGGGTCCAAAGGAATATGAATGACCAAAGAAAATCCCAACCGCTGTTTGACCATTTCCCACAGCCAGAGACGCCAACGAGCTAGCGGGAGTAAGTGATGCAA
>SLGK01000329.1 GCA_007123775.1 Anaerolineae bacterium
GCCCCGGCCGGCGTCAGCGACACACCCGCTTCTTTAGCCAATGCCACCACCTTATCGGCCACCGGTTGGGCCGTATCCAGACTAACGAAGTAGCCCCCCTTCGGATTACTCCAGGTAGCCAGCCCGGTGCCGCCCAATTCTGCCTCTAACACCTCTTGGACTGCCTCAAATTTGGGGCGCAAGATGGCTGCATGGGCACGCATCAGGCCGGGCAAGCCGCCAGGATATTGCTGCATGAATTTGACGTGGCGGTACTGCTCTACTTTGTTAGGACCGATGTAGGTTGCGCCCATCATTTTGGTCATATAGGCTACGTTAGCCTCGCTGCTGGCCATAAAGCCGATACCGCCGCTGGCAAAGGTAATTTTGGAGGTTGAGCCATACAGAAAGACGCGGTCAGGATTGCCGGCCGCCTCACAGGCTCGCAGGAGGTTTAACGGCCGTATCGCTTCATCGGTCAAATGGTGTACGGCGTAGGCGTTATCGGCCAGAATTTTGAAATCGGGCGCGGCGGTGGACATGGCAGCCAACGCCTCAACCACCTCATCAGAAATGGTGTCGCCGGTGGGGTTGCTGTACACCGGCACAAAGAAAAGCCCCTTGATAGCCGGGTCTGAGGCGGCCAGTTGGGCAACGGCCGTTACATCTGGGCCATCTGGGGTCATCGGTACGCTAACCATCTCAATCCCCAACTGCTCTAGCAGCGTAAAATGGCGATCATAGCCAGGCACGGTTACGAGCATCTTCACCGGCCCATTTTTCCAGGGGGCAGGGCTGTCGTTCAGGCCGTGCAGCATGGCCCAGATGAGCGTCTGGCTCATGAGTGTCATACTGGCGTTGTTGCCCACGATCATCTCCGACGGCCGTACCCCCAATACCTCGGCAAATAAAGCACGTGCTTCAGGCAGGCCGGCAATCCCGCCCGGATAATTACGGATAGCCAGACCGCTGGGCGTCACCAGGTCATCTTCATCGACAATAGTCAGCATCGGGTTAGCCAGATCAAAATTGGCGTCGGCCGGCTGGCCCCGCTGCATGTTGAGTTGCAGTGACATCGCTTTGTAGGCGTCATAACGTGTTTGTAAGGTAGTCAACGATTCCATATCTTCTCCCAATTGGGCGTGTTACCTCCCAGACCCACATGGCCGGGCAGGGGCAACCACGCACGGTAATCTAATCATCGTGGGGGATAGGGTCAGTGGGTAGTTTTAGGTACTGATAGTGTCAAAATCGACAAAAAATTGCCGATAATAATTAATTCGTGAATTTGTGAACTGCTGAATTGTTAATGACATTGCTGGCGACGTACATTAGCAATTCAACAATTCAACAGTTCAACAATTAATTATTCTTCTTCCAGAATTATCTGCAAAAAGAGATCGACTCTAGTTATATCATAAACGGCCGTTGGCGACAGCAAAAACAGAAGTCTATTGCCCCACCTTACCTGTATATACTATACTCTACCTTACGATGGCTGATATTGATTACGCCCCCTACATGGCATATGCTCGCCAACGAGCGGCACGACAACGGCGCGAAACGGCCGTTCGTTTCCAACGCGCCTGGGATACACTGAGGTAAGTGATTAATGACCAATTTTACCGATGCACCAACAACGGCCGTTCCTGACAGCAACGGTAAATTCGGACCCTACGGCGGCCAATTTGTGCCTGAAACCCTGATGCCCGCCCTGGCCGAGCTGATCACCGCCTACGACGAGGCCCGCCGCGATCCCGCGTTTGTGGCCGAATTTGAACACCTGCTGCACAGCTACGTGGGACGGCCTTCTCCCGTCACCCACGCCAAACGACTGAGTCAACAGCTTGGCGGCGCCCAAATCTACCTCAAGCGTGAAGACCTCAACCACACCGGCGCCCACAAAATTAACAATGCCCTCGGCCAGGCATTGCTGGCCCAGCGCATGGGCAAGCAGCGCATTGTGGCCGAAACGGGCGCAGGCCAGCACGGCGTCGGTACGGCCACCGCCTGCGCCCTGCTCGGTCTGGAGTGTATTGTCTACATGGGTGAAGTGGACATCGCCCGCCAACAGCCCAACGTCTACCGCATGAAGCTGCTGGGGGCCGAAGTGCGCTCCGTCAGCAGCGGCAGCCGCACCCTAAAAGATGCCATCAACGAAGCCATCCGCGACTGGGTGACCAACGTAGAGACCACCCACTATTTGCTCGGCTCGGTGCTTGGCCCCCACCCCTACCCCATGATGGTGCGTGATTTCCAGAGCGTGATCGGTCGTGGGGCCCGGCAGCAGATGTTAGATGAAATCGGCCGTTTACCCAATGTGGTGGTAGCCTGTGTAGGCGGCGGCAGCAACGCCATGGGCATCTTCCACGCCTTTCGCGATGATGAAGGGGTTGATCTGATTGGGGTCGAAGCCGGCGGCGAGAGTATTGCCAGTGGCAAACACGCCGCCCGCTTTGCCGACCTGAACGTGGCCCGCATTGGCGTTTTGCACGGCACCAAGAGCTTTGTCATGCAAACGGCCGATGGCCAGATTATCGAGACCCACTCCATCAGCGCCGGGCTGGACTATCCCAGCGTTGGCCCCGAACACGCCTGGCTGCGCGATCAGGAGCGGGCCGGCTACACCTACGCCACCGACGAGGAGGCCCTGGCCGCTTTCCAGATGCTCTCCAAAACAGAAGGCATCATCCCTGCCCTCGAATCGGCCCACGCCGTCGCCGACGTTATCAAACGCGCCCCCACCATGCACCCCGACCAGATCATCCTGGTCAACATGAGCGGCCGGGGGGATAAAGATTTGAATACGGTGATTGACTTACTGGCGTGAAGCGTGATGCTTGAGAAAAAGCTTCACGCATCACGCTTCACGTTTCACGCTTTATAGCAATTGTTCGGCATAGCGGGCTAATAGGGCCACCATGCTGATGAGAAAATTGTAGCCAAAGTGGACAAAGATGGCGATGGTGGTGCTGGTTTTGATGCGAATGTAGCCCAGGGCAAAGCCGATAATCAAAATGACAAAGGTGATGGGGGTAATGCCGTACTGAACGTGGGCTACGGCAAAGAGGAATGAGGTAGCCGTCAGGCCAAATACAGGCTGCAACGCCCCGCGAAAGAGGAGTTCTTCACCCACGCCGGCCGACAGCGACAGCACAAACCAGTCCCACACCGTGTTAAAATCGCCAAACATCTCGGCGCTGATCGTTTCCAGTATTTCAAGCTGTTCGGGATTGAAATAGGCCCAAATTGCGGAAACGGTCCATTGAAACAGGGCCAGCACCAGAATCCACTTTAGCCCATACCAAAGCTGGCCCCACGTCACCCACTTGAGGCCCAGCCGCTCGTTGAGGCTTTCATTGCCGCGCCGCACCAGCAGGCCGGCCCCAAAGAAAGCCAGCAGCATAAAAAGTACCTGTTGGGCAACCACTTCAATTAGCGAGGCGGCATAGGTGGTCTCCAACATACCTTCCAGTCCACCCTGCGACAGGGTAAACGCACTGTTGCCCACCAGGAAACCGGCAAAAACGAGGGCCAATCCATGCACGGCCGATTCCGGTCGTAGCGGCAATAGTCGGGCCAAAAGCTGGCGACCCTGGTAAAAGCTGACGAAGATCCCCCACAAGCCCATACTCAACAGCACAAAACCGGCGGCCGTTACATTGGGCATGAAAGCTGTCACCTCGCCGGGCAGGTCTGCCAACGTACTCGCCGGGATCATAATCAGCAGCCCACCCGCCACCAGCAGGGGCATGGTAAAGGCCAGCAGCATCCAGTCGAACACCCGCCGGTACAAATCACCGCCTTCCCGCTCTACCAGATTGGCGACCACGGTCAGACCCAGGAGCATTAAGAATAGTATCAGTAGATCAAGCATAGGTGTAAGTTTACTCGGTTACGGCCGTTTGCTCCACTATTTCTATAAATGGGTCTTCTGGATTTCGTGGGGTTTACCGTAAAACGTAAAACGTAATGCGTAAGGTCTCTCTGGTTACGTTTTACGTTTTACGCCTTACATCCTATCAACCAAATTCCTAAAAAGCCCTCATTTTGTGGTATGATCCCTGCAATTATGTCCCTGCTTACCCCATTTGCCCTGCTGCTGGGCCTGCTGGCCGTCCCCATCATCCTGATGTACATGCTGCGGCTGCGGCGGCAGGAGATGTTAGTTAGTAGCACTCTGCTCTGGCAGCAGCTACTGCGCGACCGGGAAGCCAACGCCCCCTGGCAAAAGCTGCGGCGCAACTGGCTGCTGATTTTGCAACTGCTGATTTTGGCCGCGCTGGTGTTGGCCCTGGCACGGCCGTTTCTACCCGTCCCCTCGCTAGTCAGCGGCAATGTAGTGGTGTTGCTCGATGCCTCCGCCTCCATGCAAGCCACCGACGTAGCCCCCAACCGCTTCGAGGCCGCCAAAGCCGAAGTTCACCAACTGATCAACAATTTGCGCGGCAGCGACCAGATGACCCTGATTAAAGTCGGCCAAACGGCCAGCGTCCTGGCCGCCGCCAGCAACGACCGCAGCCAACTGCGCCAGGCCCTTGATGCGGTCCAACCAGACCCCGCGGCCGCCGACTGGCCCGCCGCCTTTGCTCTAGCGGCTGGGGCGGCCCAGGGGTATGAAGAGGCCCAAATTCTCATTTTGTCTGACGGCAATTTGCCCGCTGATTTGCCGCCGCTGCCGGTAACGGCCGTCTACCAACCTGTTGGCGTCAGCGGCGAAAATCTAGCCATCAGCGCCCTAGCTATCCGCGACACGCCCGACGGCCCCCAACTGTTCGCCAGCGTCTTCAACGCCGGGCAGAATGAGCAGTCAGTTTTATTGAGCATCCGGCTGGATGGCACCCTGTTCGATTCGCGCCGTTTGACCATAGCCGCGGGCGAAACGGCCGTAGCCACCTGGGATTTACCGACAGAAACGGCCGTTATCCAGGCCAACCTCAGCGACAACGACAGCGACCACCTGCCCCTCGACGACGTTGCCTGGGCCGTCCACGACGGCAGCGGCAGCAACCGCGTGTTGCTCATCACCGAGGGCAACCTTTTTTTAGAGCAAGTATACAGCGTCTTGCCCGGTCTGGAGCCGTTCAGAGTAGCTCCCGGCCATCCCAGCCTGACCGACCCCGACGCCGAGCCGTTTGACCTCTACGTGTTCGACGGCGCACCGCTGCCCACGCCCCTGCCCGACGGCAACCTGTTCATTATCAACCCGCAACCAGGGACGGATCTCTACGATAGCAGCGGCGTCTTTACCAATACGGTGGCCATTCGCCTGGCCGATTCGTCCCTACTCCAGTTTGTAGATTGGCGTAACATTAACATTCGCCAGGCGCAGGCGGTCACGGCCGTTTGGGGTCAAACGCTGGTTGAGGCCGAAGGCGGCCCACTCCTCCTGACTGGCGAACGTGACGGCCGTCGCCTTGCCCTCCTCACCTTTGACGTCCGCCACTCCGATCTCCCTTTGCAGATTGCATTTCCTATTTTAATGGCTAACATTACAAACTGGTTGAACCCTGGCCGCGCTTTTGAGACGTCTGCCAGCCGCCAACCGGGCGAACCGGTCACAATTTTACCGGGTGCGGGCGCAACGGCCGTTATCATCACCAAACCAGACGGCAGCCAATGGCGCAGCGACGTGGGCGAAACGGCCGTTTTATTTAACGAGACCGATCAAATCGGTATTTACGAGGTAACGCTGCCAGAAGGCAGCCGCAGCCGGTCTGGCGGTCGCTTCGCCGTCAACTTGTTCGACACGGCTGAAGCCAGCATCGCCCCGGCTACTGCGCTGCAA
The DNA here is from genome assembly GCA_007123775.1 of Anaerolineae bacterium. Classification (GTDB taxonomy): domain Bacteria; phylum Chloroflexota; class Anaerolineae; order Promineifilales; family Promineifilaceae; genus SLGK01. Next base: position 5,768 of record SLGK01000329.1, read on the forward strand.
CTGGGTCAAACCAGCCTGGCCGCCGCCACCGAGGACAACATCGGCCAGCGTGAATTCTGGCCCTGGCTGCTTGGCCTGGCCCTGCTCATTCTGGCAATCGAATGGTGGGTCCACCATCGGCCGTCGTTACCGTGGCGGCGTCAGCAGCAATCTATCAACTAATTTATGAATGACTCGCAGCCAACATCTGACAACCCCATCCTGCTCCGTCGCCTGCTGCCGATTGTCGCCGTTGGCTCTTTCTTGCTGCTCCTCTGCTTTGGCTGGCTGCTGCTCAACTGGCAAACGGCCCAAAACCGCCCCCTCAAACCGGCCCGTCCTAGCCCCACTCCTGTCCCTTTGCTCATTGAGCGCGAACCAACCAGCCTGAGCCTCAGCCAGCTCAACGAAGACCCGGAAGCGTATATCGGCCGTTTCATTCAGGTCGGCGGCCAGCCCACCCGCCTCACGCCGCCCACCTGCACCCCATTCAACGGTCCGGCTATTGGTTGGGCCTTGATTGGCGAGGAGTTGCAGCTCAACGGCCAGGGCTATGACCGGCTGCTGCGTCAGGTCGCGCCGGAAGTAGAAGTGACGGTCAAGGGGATTTGGCGACTCTATACCGGACCGCTGGGCTGTGGCAAAGGACCAGCCTCCGGTACGCTCTGGTACATTGACGTGACCCGAATTGTGGCCCCCAACCCGCTACCGCTGCGCGACGGCACGCTGGTAGACATCACGGTGCAGCCCGCCGATCCATTGCCCACGCCGGACCCGGACGCAACGGCCGATCCCGACCAACCACCGCCCGACGGTACCGGCACACCCACCCCCTCCGCCACGCCAACGGAGGTAAGAACCACCCCAGGCACGCCTACGCCAACCGCCACCGACGATCCGGCACGGACCAATACACCTACACCGACCAGGGGCACCACCACGCCCACGCCATCGCCAGCAGTGACCACTACGCCCGCGCTGACGCCTTCGCCCACGCCATCACCGTTGCCATCGCCAACCCTTGCCAACGGCCAACCGCCACCACCGCCACCGGCGACGGCCACGCCTGGCAGTTATGCCCCGCCGCCGCCACCACCACCGAACACGCCGGTGCCAACGCCTTATGACTGATTCGTTTGTCTCTACCCCACGACCGCCGGTGCCGCCGGATGGTCCGGTCTATTGGCTTATTTTCCGCGGCTTTCGGCTGCTGGTTGAAGAGAGGGATGGTGAACAAGCCCGGCTGCCGTTTCTGGCCGAAGTGGACCGGTTGGGATTATCCCTATCGCGTCCTCATTATTTGGGGTACTGCGCGGGGCAAACGGCCGTTTCTCACTACATCACCGCCGCCGTAACCGACGAAAGCGACCCACCCACCGGCATGGGCTTTTATGGGCTGCGGCAGTTATACGGCCGTATGTCCGCATCAGAACTCAACCTGGCCGGTCGCGCCGTACAGGTTGTCGATTGGGACCGCACCCACCAGTTTTGTGGCCGCTGCGCCACGCCGCTAGAGATGCAAACCCACGAACGGGCCAAAAAATGCCCTGCCTGTGGTCTGGTCGCCTATCCGCGCCTTTCCCCGGCCATTATTGTGGCCGTCGTGCGCCAGTTTGCCGACGGGCCACGCCTGCTGCTGGCCCGGTCCAACCGCCATCCGTCCGGTATGTACTCGGTGCTGGCCGGTTTTGTGGAGCCGGGAGAAGATTTAGAAACGGCCGTGCGCCGCGAAGTCAAAGAGGAAGTGGGCCTCGACGTAAGCAACATCCGCTACTTCGGCAGCCAGCCCTGGCCCTTCCCCAACTCGCTGATGCTGGCCTTCACGGCCGAATATGCCGGCGGCGACATCAAGCTGGAAGAAGAAGAGATCGCCGACGCCGGCTGGTACACGGCCGATAACCTGCCCCTCGTGCCGCCCGCCATTAGCATCGCCCGCAGTTTAATTGATTGGTACGTGGAGGACGAATTGCGTAAAACGTAATGCGTAAAGAGAAGCCTTTTACGTTTTACGCTTTACGCTTTACGTTTTACTTCCAGGCAATGGCATTCTTAAGAATCTTCATATACGGTTTACCGGACAATCTTGTTACGTTACAATCTATGATGAGGTGAATATGAAAAATATACTCGTTACCGGTGGGGCTGGTTTTATTGGCTCTAACTTTGTACTCTACATGTTGGATAAGTACCCCGACTACAACATGATCGTCTACGATAAGTTAACCTACGCCGGCAATCTGGACAATCTGCTCGATGCCTCCGACGACCCGCGCTACCATTTTGTGCGCGGCGACATCTGTGATCCCGTCACCGTCGAGGAGACGATCCAGAAATACGACATCGACACCATTATCAACTTTGCCGCCGAGAGCCACGTAGACCGCTCTATTCTGGACCCGGATGCCTTTATTCGCACCAGCGTCAACGGCACCTACGTCCTGCTGGAAGCGGCCCGCCGTCTTGGCCTGGAACGCTACCACCAGATTTCCACCGATGAGGTCTACGGCCACATCCCCGACGGCTATTCCAGCGTGGAAAGCGACCCGCTGGAGCCGCGCAGCCCCTATGCCGCCAGCAAGGCCAGCGCCGACCTGCTGGTCAACGCCTATTTTGTGACCTACAATCTGCCTGTGACCATTACGCGAGGATCGAACAACATCGGCCCTTACCAATACCCGGAAAAGGTGCTGCCCCTCTTTGCCACCAACGCCATTGATGGGTTGCCGCTGCCGGTGTATGGCGACGGCCGTCAAAAACGGGAGTACCAATACGTGATTGACCATTGTGAAGCCATCGATCTGGTGCTGCACAAAGGCGAATTGGGCCACGCCTACAACATCGGCACGGCCGAAGAGATGGAAAACATGACGATGGTCGAGATATTGCTGGATACGCTGGACAAGCCGCGCAGCCTGATTCGCCACGTCGAAGACCGGCCCGGCCACGACCGGCGCTACAGCCTGAACACAACTAAAATTCAAGCCCTCGGCTGGCAGCCCCGCCACACCTCGGCAGAAGCGATTCGCAAAACGGCCGTTTGGTACCGTGACAACGAGTGGTGGTGGCGCAAGATCAAAGAGGGTGATTTTAAGGAATATTATCAACTACAGTATGGGGAGCGGTTAGCGAAGTAGCGCAGTGGCGAGGTAGCGGAGTGGCGAAGTGGCGAAGCTGCCTTGCGACCCCGCCACTCCGCAACTCCGCCACTCCGCAACCCTGCCCCCAAAGGAGCAACCAATGAGTACAGCTAAAGGATTAGCCGGCGTGATTGCCGCTGAATCGAGCCTGAGCCGCGTAGACGGCGAAAAGGGCGAACTAATTTACCGGGGCTATGACATCATGGACCTGGGCCAGAAAGCCTCGTTTGAAGAGGTCGTTTACCTGCTGTGGCATGGCGACCTGCCTACTGAAACCCAGTTGAACACGTTCAAAGCCGCCCTGGTAGCCCATCGCGCGCTGCCGTCGGCCGTATTGCAGATGATGCGTTCCATTCCCCACGAGGCCCACCCCATGGCCGTGCTGCGGACCGTCGTCAGCGGCCTGGCCCTGGCAGACCTCAGCGCCGACGACATCAGCCTGGAAGGGGCGCGTAAAAAGGCGTTGATGCTGACCGGCGTCATGCCCACTATCGTGGCCGCCTGGGAGCGCATTCGTAACAACAAAGAGCCGATTGCCCCGCGCAACGACCTGGGCCACGCTGCCAACTTCCTCTACATGCTCAACGGCGAGGCGCCAATTGACGAAGCCGTGACCGCCCTGGACGCCTATCTGGTAATGCTGGCCGACCACGGTTTTAACGCCTCCACCTTTGCCGCCCGCGTCACCACTGGTACGCTGGCCGACATGTACTCGGCCATTACCACCGGCCTGGGTACGCTGAAAGGGGCCGCGCACGGCGGAGCCAATCAGGCGGCGATGGAGCAGTTTATGGACGCCGCGCGGCGGGGTGACGTCGATGCCTGGTATAAGGAGGCGCGTGAATCTGGCCGGCGCATTATGGGTATCGGCCACCGCGTTTACAAAGTGGAAGACCCGCGCGCCAAAATCCTGCGCCCGATGGCCGAGGATTTGGCCCAAAAGGGTGGCCAGGGGCAATGGTACCAGGTGGCGGCCCGTATTGAGGAGCTAACCCGTCAGGACGACTATTTTGTAGATCGCAATCTGTATGCCAACGTCGATTATTATTCGGCCGTGGTGCTGTATATGATCGGTATTCCGGTGGACCAGTTTACCTGCCTCTTTGCCCTGAGCCGCATTGCCGGCTGGACGGCCCACGTGCAGGAGCAGTTGGCCGACAACCGCCTTATCCGCCCCAAAGCCCAATATGTGGGGCCGGTATCGCGTGAGTTTGCGCCGCTGTCTGAGCGGTGAGAATATTGCGTATTGCGGCATGGTTAACTGCCCTCTAGCAGCCAACTTTACAAATTTTGGCGGAGGACCGAAGACGAAGGACGGAATTACTCTTAGCCTATCGGCCCATCGGTCCTTCGTCCTCCGTCCTCGGTCAGTGAGTTGTCAAGCTGACTTGAACCACACCATAATACCGAAGGGATATTTTATGCCACGAGTTTTAGTATTGTGTACACTTTTGTTCAGTTTGACGCTGTTGGCCTGTGGACGTGATGTAAGCCCCACGCCGGCCGTCACGCCGCCGATTGGGCCAACATTTACCCCTTCAACAGGGCTTGAGACAGTGGAGCCTGTTGAACCAACAGCCACCCTGGCACCGCCAACGGTTGAGGAAGCGGAAGAACCAACGGCCGTTCCCACCGACGAACCAGCCCCCACCCCTATCCCTACCGAAACGCCGCGAGCGGTAACGGCCGTGACCACCATTCAACTTGAGCAAATCGCCAGCGGCTACACCCGCCCCACCTTCATCACCCACGCCTTTGACGACCGGCTGTTTGTCGTTGAAGAACGCGGCCTGGTGACAATCATTCAGGATGGCGAGCGCGTGTCTACCCCCTTCCTTGACATTCAAGACCGGGTCAACAACCAGGCCAACGAGCAGGGCTTGTTCAGCATCGTCTTTCACCCCAACTACCCGCAGACCAGCTACTTCTTCGTCAACTACACCCGCGCCGACGGCAGCAGCGTCATCAGCCGTATGAGCGTTAGCGACGACCCTAACCGGGGCGATCCGGCTACCGAACTGGTGATGCTGGTGATAGGCCAACCCTATAACAACCACAACGGTGGCCAGATGCACTTTGGCCCAGACGGCTATCTCTACATCGGCATGGGCGACGGCGGCGCGGGCGGCGACCCGCTCAATCACGGCCAGGATGCCACCACCATGCTCGGCGCCATGCTGCGGATTGACGTCAACAGCAACAGCGAGCGCGGCTATGCCATTCCGCCCGACAATCCCTATCTGCATATTGATGAACGGCCGAATGAAATCTGGGGCATCGGTTTACGCAATCCCTGGCGTTTTAGCTTTGACCGGCTGACGGGCGACCTGTATGTGGCCGACGTGGGCCAGAGCGCGTGGGAAGAGATTCATCTGATTCCGGCCGGCACGCCCGGCGGCATCAACTTTGGCTGGAATATCATGGAGGGCAGGCAATGCTACCGGGGGTCGGACTGTGACCAGACCGGCCTGGACATCCCCATTTGGGACTACGACCACAGCAATGGCTGCTCCATTACCGGTGGCTATGTCTACCGGGGCCAGGCTTACCCGGATTTGTGGGGCAACTACTTCTTCTCTGACTACTGTTCGGGCAATATCTGGGCGTTGGTGCCGCAAGATGAGGGCGAGCCGATTGTCAATCTGGTGCTGCAAAGTGGCCTCGGCCCGGCCAGCTTTGGCGAGGACGCGGCCGGTGAGGTCTACATCTCTGACCATCGTGGCGGCGGTATCTATCGACTAACGCCTTAGCCAGGTCGCCTGGCCGCCTGGCCGCCAAAGGTGCGGCGCACTTCGTCAAGTGCGCCGCGCCTGACGGCAGCTTATAGTTCGACGTCTCTGGCGTAGCCGTATACTTCGATGCCTAGTTTATCGGCCGTTTCTTTGGCTTTGGGGTGGATCATAGGCGAAATAATAAGGCGGCGGGTAATCGGTCGTTGGTGCAGCCGCTCATAAAAGTCTACTTTTCTCTGAAACGCATGAACGTCTGGCTTGCTCATTGACGATTTGAGTTCACAGGCAATAATCATTCCGTTCTGAATAATCAGGTCTAGCTCAATCTGGTCCGGCCGGCCGAACACCTCACCCTTCTCATCATATTGCAGCACATTCAACACTGCCACAGGAAATGACTCTTCCAGGATGGCCTTTAGTCCATCACGGAAAGCGGCTTCAGATTGCAAGCCCCAGCGGGCACCCAGGGCGCCAATGCTGCTTTCATGCTTGCGATTCATCTCACGTATTTCAGTCAATACATGATTGATAGTTGCCTGATTCTCATCCCATTTACGGTTTTGCTCCTCCCATTTGCGCTCTTGGGCTTCCCATTTACGCTCTTGGGCTTCCCGATCACGGCGCAATTCATCTAGAACACGGTCAAAGCGATTTTCGGTTTCCGCTTTTCCGGCAAAATGCTCCCGTGACAGACGCAACACCAACCGTTGAATATCAGCATCTTCGGCCAAAATGGTCGGCAGTTCCTGCAAAATGGTTTCTCTAATCCGCTCTTTTTCCATTGCCCTGGTTCCTTGCTACAGAAACATGTTCATCACATAACTGTTCACATTATAGCACAGTTTCACAGCAGTAATCTTACTTTGATCACACCATCTTCTTCTTTAACGGGATAGCGGCGCAAACGCACGTTTTCGTCGGGGGGCCAGAGGATACGGCCGTTGCGAATGTCAAAACAGTAGCCATGATCGGGGCAGGTCAGACTGAAAAAAGCCAACGCAGAGACGCGGAGACGCAGAGTTGCCAGAGTGAGTTTTCCTCTGCGCCTCTGTGCCTCTGCGTTTTTTCAGTTCAGTCAGATAATCGGAAGCAGCAGCGCCGACGGCCGTTGCGCGTCGTGATAAACGGTCTGATTGGCCACCAGCAAACGACGGCCGTTCAGGGGCGGTTCATCCGTGTTCAGATGGCGGGCCACACGCGGGAAGGCGGCACTGGCCACCGTCAGCGCCAGGCGATGGCCCGGCTGAAAGCGGTAGGCGGTGGCCCCCATATCAATCTCCAGCCTGAGCCAGCCATCCGCCCCAAACGTAACGCCTTCGCGCCCCGGCCAGAGGCGCAGCAGCCCCTCACAAATATTGAGCACGCGCCCATCGGGATAGACGTCACACAGCCGGCCCAGGAAATCGGTATGGGGCCGGTCGGACGCCACGTAAAGCTGCAAACGAACCGGCCCCAGCACGGTTAGCGGGGTCAGCAGCGGGTCGGTCTGGTAAAAAAGGAGATCGTCGCGGCGGAGCAACGGCCGTTGGTCCACCGCCCCCGCCCCACTTGTCTTCATGAGCATACCACCCAGAACCGGCGTGGGATCGGCCGGATTGTAGCGGTAGTGGGCCGGTGGCGCGGCGGCGGGCGGCGGCGCGGCCGCCAGTTCACTACCCGTTTGCAGGTAAAAGGGGGTGGTGGTGGCCGGTGGTGGCCAGTCATCCAGATCGCACCATTCATCGGCCCCCATCAGGTAAACGCGCACCGGATTCGGCCTTAGCCCGTCCGGGTTTTGTTTGAGGTGGCGCTCATACCAGGCCAACCCTTCGCGCACGGCCGTTACCATGCCGCTCATATCCATGTGATGCCAGGGACCAACGGTGAGATACGGCCGTTTGCCGGCCGCCCGCAGCCGTTCATAGTCGGCCAACTGGTTGTGCAGAAAGATGTCGTGCCAGCCGGCAATCAGATGGGCCTCGGCCTCAACCTCACCCACGCGCCGGCCGTGGTCAATCTCGGCATAGAAGGGATCATCACGCCGGGGATGGGCCAGCCAGTCGCGGAAGAAGGGGGCCGGCTGGTCACGCACCAGTTCATCCGCCTGACCCAGCGGCAGGTGCCACTGACTCGGCTCGATCAAACGGTCCTGATAACCCGTATGCAGCATCAGGCGCAGCCGTTCCCAGGCCGAAAGGGCCTCATTGTCCAGGCTGAGGATGAGCAGCCAGCGCAGCCAGGTATCCAGTCCCATGCCTTCGGCGGCCGCCGGAACCAGGCGGGAATCGGCGATAACGGGCACAATGGCACGCAGGCCCGGCGGTTTACGCCCGGCCGCCGCCCACTGCACGTAGCCCACGTAGCTCTGGCCGAACATGCCGATCACGCCGTTGCACCAGGGCTGGGCCATGAGCCAAACGATAGTGGCTTCGCCGTCAGCCGCTTCGTCGCGGAACGGGTAGAAGGCCCCGTCGGAGTCGAAACGGCCGCGTGTGTCCTGGGCCACGACGTGGTAGCCCTGACCGGCAAAGTAGCGACTCATTACGGCCGTTATCTGTTTGCGGTCGTAGGGGGTACGCATCAGCAGGGTGGGAAATTCGCCCTGGGCCTGGGGGAAGTAATGGTCGGCGATCAGGTTGACGCCGTCGGGCATGGGGATGGCAACGGCCGTGCGTTGGCCAACCGGGTAGCGGGGTTGGGGCAGACCCAGCAGGCGCGCTACCAACTGTCCGCGCCGCTGAAACAGGGTCCAGCCGGCCCAGCCCAGAGTGAGCAGGGTAATGAGGGTTCGTTTTTTCATGGGTGACATCTGTTTGGTCCGTTCTATCCCTGGTTAAAATGGGTCTTCTGGATTTCGCGGGGTTTGGCGTAAAACGTAATGCGTAATGCGTAAGGTCTCTCTGGTTACGTTTTACGTTTTACGCATTACGGCTTGTCAACCCCCTGAATTCCCAAAGAGCCGTTAAAATTTGTACCTGTATGGCCACACAACCGTGACCACAAGCATAGCAAATCTACGCTTATTATACGCAACCTGCTCAATAGGGCGATTATTACCTGACGAGAAAACTGGGTTAGATGGATGGGGAACGGCCGTTGTGAGGAGATTTGTCAATTTATTAACAGCCCACCCCACGAATGCTGCTCTAATTCCCCGGTCAAATAGCCAGATCGTTTCTCCTGTGGTAAGCTATGGTCAACTCACCGTGCGTAAATTTCTAATTGAACAATGAATCTACCAGACTTGAACCTGCCTGCGTACCATGAACCAACATATCGACAAACTTACCCGTCTCAGCACCGACAAAGCCAGCGCCCGCTGGCCGGACTTTCCCCACCACCGCGCCCCCCACAAGCCGCTGCTCCTGCTGGCGGTCATGGATTTAATTGCGCAGGGCAGTTTGCCCCAGAACTTAATTGAACTCAACGCCGAATTGGGGGTGTTGTTTACCCTTTACTGGTCTACTGTTTTTCCGCCAGAATTGGGGAAACGGGGCAATATCGCGATGCCGTTCTGGCATTTGCAAAGTGATGGCTTCTGGCACTTACAGCCCCGGCCGGGTCAGGAGGCTGTTCTAGCCGGGTCAAGCAAGGTTCACAGCATCGGCCGTTTACAAGAACTAACGTTTGGGGCCAAACTGGATGATGAACTGTACGAATGGTTGTGTACCGAAGACGGCCGTAACGAAGCCCGTACCCTTCTCCTGGCCACCTACTTTACCGCACCGGTTCGAGAGGCACTGCTGGCACAAACGGCCGTAAACATCGCCGCTTTCCGCTACAGCGAAGAAATCCTGGCCGAGGCCCACCAGACCAGCCTGATCAAAGAACGGGAAGTGGCCCCGGCCGTGCGCGACCAGGGCTTTCGCCGGGCCATTGTCAAAGCCTACGATCACCGCTGCGCCGTCTGCGGTCTCAAAATCCTGACAGCGGATGGGCATACGGCCGTAGCTGCCGCCCACATCATCCCCTGGTCCGTAAGTCACAACGACGACCCCCGCAACGGGCTGGCCCTCTGCCACCTGTGCCACTGGACCTTTGACGAAGGCTTGATTGCCTTTAGCGACAGCTATAAGACGAAATTATCGCCCCAGTTAACGGCCGTATCCAATCTCCCCGGTTATTTACTGACTTGTGACGGCCGTAAGCTCCTCGGTCCCCAAGACGACGCCCTCTGGCCCTTCCGCGACTCCATCCGCTGGCACCGCGGTAAAGTCTTTCGCTCCCGCTAACTAGACTGTTCTTTCATGAAAAGACAAACAGAGCCGTCATCGGTTAATTGTTGCTGTGGTCATTAGAATCAGCTCTAATCTGTTGACGTAAACTTTTGTCAGGCAGCAGCCGACCAAGCTCCAACCAACCGCGCCGCAACCTGCCACCTCTGCCACATAAAACAACTTCCCCACGTTGCGTAATGGCCAATTCTTGTATAAGATGTAGCTATCATTTTGGCCTACAAAGCAGCAACTAACCGTTACTTCACCTACAAGCAAACCCAATAACGTTATAGGCCCGTAAACCAACAGCTTGCCGTTCTGTCACAACAACCCGGCAAGATTAGACCAACGTTCGCTGGCAGATGCGGCGCTTGACGAGTAAGAACGATGCCTTACCGTTTCGTTTGTAGGTCAGACATTCTGTATTCGTTACTTTCACATGGAGGACAACATGTTGGCAAAAAAAGTTCGATCTATCCTTATGCTCGGCCTCATTATTGGACTGGTATTGGCAGTAATCCCACTTATGGCAGCGGCCAACAGCCGTGATTTCAACTCACCGGATGTATTGGCCAAAGTAGACCCTGATTTGCTGGCCGAAATTCAGGCAGAGGGTACGGCCGATTTCTTCATCTGGATGGCTGAACAGGCGGATGTAAGCGGGGCCGATCAGCTTCCGACCAAGCTAGAAAAAGGCCAATATGTCTTTGACACCCTGCGCCAGACGGCCGAATTAACCCAACGTGATTTGCGGGCTGACCTGGATGCACAGGGCGTTCAATACCGTCCCTTCTACGTAGCCAATACCATACACGTCATTAGCGGTGACCAGACATTACTCCTGGATATAGCCTCCCGCAGTGACGTGGCGCATATTCTTCCCAACCGGCAGTTCCAATTACAAGAACCATTTGACCAGCAGCCAGGCCCGGCCAGCACAGCCGCCGTGGAGCCAAACCTCAGCTTCATTGGGGCTGCCGACGTCTGGGCGATGGGCTACACCGGGCAAGGGATAGTCTTAGCCGGGGCTGACACCGGTATGCAGTGGGATCATCCGGCCCTGATCAACCATTACCGGGGTTGGGATGGCGCTAACGCCGACCACAACTACAACTGGTGGGACGCCACCGGCACCTACCCCATGGTACCGACTGACGGGCATGGCCACGGCACCCACGTCAGCGGCACGATGGTCGGCGACGATGGCGGCAGCAACCAGATAGGTGTGGCCCCTGGAGCGCAGGTCATTCATTGTAAGAATATGAGTGATGGCGGTTCCGGCAACGATGCCACCTTCATGGAATGTTTTGAGTGGGTGCTGGCCCCCTGGGACTTGAATGAAGAGAATCCGATGCCCAGCCTGGCCCCCGACGCCATGAACAACTCCTGGGGGTATTGGGGTGGTGGCGCGCCGCAGTTTATCGTCGTTATTCATAATTTACAGGCCGCCGGTATTTTGGTGGAAGTGTCGGTCGGCAATGAAGGATCTGCCTGCGGTACGCTGCGCTCACCGGGTGACTACGGCTTTGTTTTGACGACCGGCTCCGTCAGTCATGCTTCCGGCGCTTTGCCCGGTACTATAAGCGGTTTCAGCAGTCGCGGCCCGTCCAGCCTCTATCCCGATGCCTATATGCCTACCATCATGGCTCCGGGCGAGGCGATTCGCTCCAGCCTGCCCGGCAATACCTACGCCTCCTGGAACGGCACCAGTATGGCTGGTCCCCACACGACGGGCCTGGTGGGCCTGATGTGGTCTGCCAATCCGCTCCTGGTCGGCCAGGTACAAGAGACGATCCAGATAATTAAAGAAACGGCCGTGCCCCTGACCGGTCAAAGCGGCTCTAACTGTGGCGGCGATTACGTCACAGGCCCCAACCACGACTGGGGTGTGGGCACTATTAACGCCCTGGCAGCGGTAGAGCAAGCCCTCCTCTCAGACAGCGCCGCCTATCTGGATGGCTACGTCACCGATGATAGTGAGTCCACCCCCATCGCCGGCGCTGTCGTTACCGCCAACAGGCAAGATGGTGGCATGTGGCAGAGGATTACCGATGCCACCGGTTATTACACCTTTACCGTTCCGGCCGGCACCTTTGACGTCACCGCCGAACACCTCGCCTACACAGCGCAAACGGTGACAGGACTGACGCTCATTACCGACACAGTTACCAGTCAGAACTTCTCCCTGACACTCAGGGGACTCTTGTGGGGCTATGTCACCGATTATGACAATGAGACGCCCCTGGCTGGCGTGACCGTTACGGCTGATGATGGCACCTCAACGCAGACTGATACGGCCGGCTATTACGAGCTGTATCTCGACGCCGGCAACTATGACGTCACGGCCGAATTTCAAAATTACGCGCCTGATTCTGCCAATGTGAACATTGTATCTGACCAGGAAACCCGGCAAGACTTTGCCTTGATGGCCGACGTCTCCTTTGTGCCCAACCCATTGCATGTGACTGTGCCCTGGCAAGGCACCCATACCGAGACCGCTACGCTGACCAACCGGCGGCCGGCAGCCTATAACTTCCAGTTTGTAGAACTGCCGGGCAGTTTTACACCCATAGGCGGCAGCACGGGCATGGCCATGCGCATGGCCATGGGTATGGGCATGAGTATGGCGGCTGAATGGCAGTTGGCCCCCAGCATTCCGGCGCAGCTCTCTACCGGGGTGGCACCCGCAGGCTACTCACCGCCAGCAACAGCGGAGACTGGGGACGCTCTCGCCACCTGGCAGCCTTTGGCCGACGCCCCCTTTAGCTCAATGGACAACGTCTACATCGGGTATGAGGGCAAGGGCTACCAGATCGGCGGCTACGATACCAATGGCCAGGTGGGCATCTATGACGTTGAGACCAACACCTGGACAACCGGTGCCAACGCGCCTTCGCCTTCTATCCAATACCCGGCGTCTGGCTGCTTTGGCTATAATGCCGACGGCGACCCGGTAGGCATCCTCTTTAACGACACCACCAGCGGCATAACGACGCTGCACCGCTATAATATTGCCACCGACTCCTGGGATACGCCACCGGTACCGACCGGTTTCCCAACCAACGGTCTCTGGTGGCCTGACATTGCTTCACTCGCCTACTACACGGGCGAGAATGTCTGCTACATCTCCGGTGGGGCTACCTCGCCGGGCGGCGGCAATACCAGCACCCTCTACGCTTACTATCCTGATACCAACACCGTTGAGAACCTGGGTAACTTTAGCTACCATAGCGGCGGGTTTGCCTTCCACGCTTCCTGGTACGTACCCTGGATCGGCAGCCAGGGCGGTATCTGTGTCGCCGGTGGCGCAAACGCTGCCAACGACGTTTCGGCCAATACGCAATGCTACGACATTGGGGCCGAAGTTTTTAATGCCCCCAATGCTGATTTGGGCGCTATGCCAGCCGCCGTTTGGAGCATGGCCAACGGCATCCGCTATGAAAATGGCGACTGGCAGTTGTGGATTGCCAACGGCTCCGACGCTGGCCTCAACTTATGGCCGAATTCAGCCTACTACAGCCAACTTGATGGCCAATGGCAGGTTGGACCTCCGCCTCCTCGTTCAGTCTATCGCGTTGGCGGCGCCAATATCCACGCCGACGACGGCTATTCCTTCTATGTAGTCGGCGGCTCCAGTGCCGGCTTTACGCCCACCGACGGCCATGAGCGCAACTTCTCCGCCGAATTCCCGCCGGTAGATGGCGATGTACCCTGGTTTGGACAGACGCCTGTTGCCGGTACGGTACCGGCCAATGGCTCCCTTAGCGCCACGATGCTCTTCACCGCCACTTACGCTGCGGGGGTGAACCAACCCGGCGATTACCATGCTGAACTCCGGGTTATGGGCGAACCGTGGGTGCGTGTACCGGTTGTCATGAGTGTGCTGCCGCCCGATACCATGGGACAGTTGGTCGGTACGGTGCTGGATAGCTGTACCAGCCAGCCGCTCGAAGTAGAAATCACTATCATGGGTGGCGATCCCATTGCCAATACGACAAGCGATCCGGACAGCGGTTTCTATAGTGCCTGGCTGTATCCGGGTACCTACAACCTGACCTTTAGTGCCGCTGGCTACCGGGATTACACCGATACCGTGACCATTGTGGCTGAGGGGGCAGTGGACCTGGATGTGCATATGCGTCCCGACCGGCCCTGTATCAGCGCAGTACCGGACGAAATTGAAGTGGTGCTTCTGCAAGGCACCGAAATCTATATGCACCGCACTGGCCTTGATCTGACCAACAATGGCGGGCAGGCCCTCGATTTCGAGTTTTGGCGGCTTGCCGATACGACGTCCGGTGGCATGGGCAGCATTAGTAGCCTGACCGGCTCTTTTGTCGAATTCGATTCCGCGGTGGGTGGCGATACCGATTACATACCGGGGGCTATCCAGACCTTCTGCTTTATGGCCGAGTCGCATAGCCCTGACTGGGAGTATGCCCTTAGCGTCTGGCAGAAGTTCCCCGAGACCTGGACAGTAAACGATGTATATCTTGAGGGAACGCCGGCCTGTACCGACGGCGGCTCTTTTGGTGCCTTCTCCTGGTCATTCCTGACTGCACCCTACGAGGTCCGTATTGATCACGCACGCTTCCATGATAGTAGCGGCGATACATGTATGGCTCATTATTGTTTTGACGTAACCACGGCGCCCGTTGGTGATCCGGCGACTGTATCCTGGTATTGGAATGGGGATAGTTGGGGCAGTGCGCCGCACAACCCGTGCAGCGATGACGGCTATACGCCGGCCGGCCAGGCAGCCTGCGATGAAGCCATCAACCCGGTAGCCAGCGTACCCATCGGCTCTGAAGTGGCCTGGTTCTGGTCAGATCCGGTAGCAGACACGCTGCCGCCGTCGGCTTCATTCAACGTAGATATCATGTTTACGACCCTGGATGACAATGACGATCCCCTGCCGTTGGGCGAATATACGGCTACCTTGCTGATAATACACAATGACCCAACACAGGCTACGATTGAAATTCCGGTGAGAATGACAGTTGTTGATACGCTCTACCTTTGGCTGCCGGCCATCTTTGCGCCTTAAGCCTGAGCGGCTTCATTGAAAAGAAAAGCCCGCAGGGTAGACCCTGCGGGCTTTTTGGTAACCATGCCAGCTATTTGACTGCCAGAAACGACAAAGGGCGCATCGTCTGATGCGCCCTCTGTCACCACAGAAGTTTGAGAAGAGGAGAAAGAGAAGGTTTAGGGAATCAACACCGCGTCCACCACGTGGATGGTACCGTTGGAGGCGGGAATGTCGGCAGCAATGAAGCGGACGCGCTCGTTGAGCAGCATAACGCCATTACTGTCAAAGCTCACCCGCAGCGGCCGGCCTTCCAATGTTGGAATGAAACGGCCGTTGGCAATTGCTTCGGCCGGCTGACTGTCACCAATGAGGTGATAGAGCAAGATGGTCGTCAGCTCGCCGCTGGGGTCCGCCAGTAATTCACGAATCAGCTCTGGGCCAAGCGCAGCAAAAGCCGCATCGGTCGGGGCGAAGACGGTGAAGTCACCAGGACCGGCCAGGGTGGGAACCAGACCAGCCGCATCAGCCGCGGCCACCAGCGTGTTGAAACGGCCGTCCGCTACCGCAATTTCAGCAATAGAGGGTAAGGTATCACGATCGGCCGGCGGGGCGGGCGGACCGGGCAACGTAATATCGGGCACCAGCACGGCGTCAATGACGTGGATGATGCCATTCTTGGCCGGAATGTCGGTGATGACGATCATGCTGTCATTGATGAAGGGGCTGCCATTACGCAGGCTAACGGCCAGAGAACCACCCTGGGCCGTAGCCAGACTGCTGCTGGCCAACACAGCGCCGCTATCCAGATTGCCCGGTACAACGTGGTAGAGCAAAATCTGCGTCAGAGCGCCACCGGGGTCGGCTAACAATGCTTCAACGAGAAAGCCGGGCAGGGCGGCAAAGGCGTCGTCGGTGGGGGCAAACACCGTAAAGGTGTTGTCGGCCGAGGCCAACGTATCCGCCAGATTAGCCGCTTTGACGGCCGCTTCTAACGTATTAAAACGATCATCGGCCGCGACGATGTCCATGATGTTGGGCTGAAATGCCTGAGCGCTAACGCTGCTGGGCGCAGACCACAGGCCAGCCATTACAAACAGGCCAACGAATAGAGCAAACAACTTTGTTTTCAGGGTCATGTTTATTTCTCCGTTGCTGAAGATAAGCGCGTATCTTCAGCCTATTGAGCAACTTGTTATGGTTGCCACATCTACTTGCAAATTTTCAAAGCTAAGGCCATTCTAAACCGATGCACATGTTTTGTAAATGTTTTGTCCATATAAATTAAAGCATTCTCAGAAATGGATACAGCCCCAACTGTCGGCAGTGGTGGTCGGCTGATATAAATCTAAGCTTTGCTTGCCCCGGCTGTCAGCCGCTTATACAATCGCCGCCTATGTTACTGGCTATCGACATCGGCAACACCAACATTACTCTGGGCTTGTGGAACGGCCGTGCCTGGGAGCAGCAGTGGCGTTTAAGAACCGTCCGGGAAAAGACGGTGGATGAATATGGCATAGAGTTGACCAGCCTGCTCCAAACCTACCAACTGACAAATGGACCGGAGCAGGTCATTATTGCCAGCGTGGTACCCACCCTTAACCCGGTATTTGCCCGGACCAGCCAGCGTTATTTACAAAAAACGGCCGTTTTCGTCCATCACAATCTCGATCTGGGCATCACTATCAAAACCGACAACCCGGCCGAAGTAGGTGTGGACCGGCTGGCCAACGCCGTTGCCGTCCATAACGCCTACCCCGGCCCCGGCATCGTGCTAGACATGGGCACGGCCACCAAATTCGATATTATCTCGGCGGCGGGCGAACTCTGCGGCGGCGTCATTGCCCCCGGCCTGCGCCTGGCCGCCGACAGTCTGACCCAGCGTGCGGCCCAGCTACGCGGCGTGGCCCTGGAGGCCCCACCCCAGGTCATTGGCACCAATACGGTTCACGCCATCCAGTCCGGTCTGATTTTTGGCTATGTCAGCCTGATTGAAGGCATGATCGCTCGGCTGCGCGCCGCCCATCCCGACCGGGAACGGCCGTTGCGCATCATCGGTACCGGCGGCCAGCTTGAGCTATTGGCCGATCACCTCACGTTTTTGGATATAATTGATCCCTGGCTCACGCTAACCGGCCTGCGGTTGATCAACGACAGGCTCATAAAGGAAGAAGGATGAAGGCAGAAGGAAGAGGACAGAAGGTAGAAGAACAGCTTGGTAGCAGACCCTACCCACCACGCACTATGACCTATGCGCTTGCCTATCTGCTGGTGCTGCTCTTTGTCACCGGCTGCCAGGCCGATCTGGCCAATCCGCCCCGCCTGGCCACGGCTACGGCCCAGGCAGAGCAAGTGGCCGCGCCCGTAACTACGCCTGAACCGCTCATCCTGCCCGCCCCCACCCCCACGGCTGAATCACAACGACCAGCAGCCACCACCGCCGAACCCATAGCCATTGGTCCTTACCCCCGCCTGACCATTTGGGTCAACGAATCGGCTCCCGCCTACCGCGCCCTCATGGAGCAGATGGTGGCCGACTTCACCGCCGACCACGCCATCGACGTGGAATGGCGACTGGTTTCGCCCATGCTGCTACCGCGACTGGTGGAAACGGCCGTGTCCACCGACACGCTCGATCTGCCCGACCTCATCCTCCACCCCATCGAATTTACTGTCGGCTGGGCCGAACGGGGCATTTTAGACCCTAGCGCGGCTGAGCAAATGCTCGACCTGCTGGGCCGTGACACCTTCAACCCCAACGCGCTGGCCCTGGCGCAGGTCAACGGTCAAATCACCGCCCTGCCCAGCGATGGTTTCCAGCAGATCATTATTTACCGGCAGGATTGGTTTGAGCGGGAAGGCTTGGCCGCGCCCGACAGCTACGAGACGATGCTGACCGCTGCCGAAACCACCTCAGATCCGGAAAACCTGATCAACAGCTTCGTTATCCCCACTGAATCGAACCTGCGCACCACGCACCAGATGTTTGAGCATCTGGCCCTGGGCAATGGCTGCCAACTGATTGACAATGACGGCCGGGTAGGTCTGCTCGATGAAGCCTGCCGCCAGGCCATCGACTTCTACTTCACCATTGTCCACAACTACAGCCCCAGCGGCGTTCAGACCGACACAAGCACGCGCAACGCCTATCTGGAGGGGCGTACCGGCCTGATCATGGGACCGCCCAGCCTTTTGCCCATGCTGGCCGGCCTTGACCCCGCCAATCCTCCTCGCTGCCCGGACTGTGCCACGGCCGACTTTTTGGCCCAAAACAGCGGCATTTTGACCCGCGTTAGCGGCAGCGGCCCCAACGCCCAGGCCGCCAATTTTAGCCACGTCAATTACCTGGGCGTCACCAGCAGCGCCGACCTGACCCTGGTTGAACCCTTCATCCAGTTCTGGTTTAACGAGGGTTATGCGCAATGGCTGACTTTGGAGTCAGAGCGTCGCGTGCCTATGCGCTGGGGCACGGCCACTGCGCCACGCCAGTTTATTGATGAATGGGGCCAAACGCCGTTAAGCGACACCGGTCTCAGCCTGCAAGACATCTACGGGGCGGATGTGGTGGCGATGCTGCGCGATGACATTGCTGGCGCCGACCGCTGGGGCATTCCGCAGGGACACGGCCGCCTGACCACCCATCTCTACGAAGATTTGACCATCTCCATTGTGCTGCAAGAGATGCTGAGCGGCTACTTCAACACGGAACAAACCCTGATCGAGGCTTACCGGCGCGTTACCGACCTGATCCCTGGTTACAATGAAGCCCCGCCCACGCCGGCAGCCGAAGATGATGGTACCTAAAAAGAGATGACAAAAGCCTGTGAGACTTTTGTCATCTAGCAAGCAAATGATCTAACAAGGACACCAATGCCCGCTACATTACCTTATACGGAAGAAGCTTTTGGCATTCTGACAGATGATGACCTGTACCTGGACTGCGTCCTGGTCAAACCGGCCAACCTGTCTGACGACGCCCTGCGCCTGTTGCGCGTCTGGGTGCCTAAATACCCGCTGACCAAAGCCAGCACCATCACCTGTGCCCGCCAGGAGGTCCGTTCCTATGGCGCCGACGGCAAAATAGCCCACCTGGTTTTTGATCTGCGCGGCACGGGTGAAAGTGACGGCGTACCGGGCGACCAGAGCTTTGACCTGGACCTGAAAGCGGTTCGCGCCTGGGCTGAGGAGCGCTTTGGCCGTATCAACTTTGGCTTTTTTGGCTTTCCCCACTCGGAGAAGAGTCGCGTTTATATGTGGCCGCTGCGTCAGGGGCTTATGATGGAAAGTTATTACTATCACCCTGGCGG
This sequence comes from Anaerolineae bacterium, assembly GCA_007123775.1. Classification (GTDB taxonomy): domain Bacteria; phylum Chloroflexota; class Anaerolineae; order Promineifilales; family Promineifilaceae; genus SLGK01. Next base: position 25,145 of record SLGK01000329.1, read on the forward strand.
CACGGCCGTGCCGCCGCCCAGCCTCCTCTATCTTTCTAGCTACGGCAATTTCTCGCTGAGTGATGAGAGTCGCTGTCTGGCGCTGGCCAGAGCCGGTTACAGCACCTATGCCATTGACCCACTGCGCTATTTATTACATGCCAGTCAGGAACGGCCGTTGACCATTCAAGACCTGCGCGAAGATTTGCACACATTGGTGCAAATGCTGCCCAGTCCGCCGCTGATTGTAGCCCGCCCGCTGGCAGCCGGACTGGGTCTGCTGTGGGCGGCCGAAAACGAGGAAGTTGGTGGCGTATTGGCCATTGGCCGCGCCCAGTCCGGGCTGGCCGCCCGTCACGTCTTTAACAACCGGCGCGAGGACTTTAGCCTGAGCCGCTTTGTCAGCCAGATTAGCCCCCGCCCCGTGGCCTATGTCCATTACGAGGGGCATCCGCTGGGCGGCGACCCTCAGAAGCTGCAAGCGTTATATGATCAGAGTAAAGAGCCGCGTCAGTTAACGGCCGTTGCGTCCCTTAGCCCCAACTTTGTCCTGGACCAGGTTGCCTGGCTGGAAAACAACAGGCAATAAGCCTGGCTCGTCCTCTGTACAAACCATCTAACCAACCACCCCCCTTTTTGGGCAAATCATACCAATTTTGCGGATCGCTTGACTTGCCTGCCGGTGATTGCTATTATTTGCACCATGCATACGCAATTGGGCTTTAGCTACTTCTATTTTTATGGAAACGAACCCCCGGTGCCGCCAGATCGGACGCAGGTGGTTGTTTCGCGCTAACAGTAGCCCAAAACAACAAGACTGAACCCTTTAAGACGCGGCCCAAAAGGTCGCGTCTTTTTTTGTTCAGTGTTTCTGAGCGGTGCGAGGCACTGGCCGAAAGCTTCTGGTCATACAGGACGTATCTGGCCAGTGCCTTGCACCAAAGTAGCATTTCTTAATTCATTATTTCAAGGAGATCGGTTACAATGAATCACAATGGACAGAGCAACGGCAATAATGGTAATGGCTTGATGAATGAGCATGGCAATGGGATAGGCAACGGCATAGGTCGCCTAAAACCGATGATGTGTCGCGGGGTGCGTGGGGCCACTACCGTCCCCTTCAACGACGAAGACGCCATCCTGGCCGCCACCCGCGAATTGTTAGAGACGATTCTGGTAGCCAACGATATGACCCCCGACGAAATAGCCAGTATTTACTTCACCACCACCTCAGACCTCAACGCCTCATATCCTGCCCTGGCCGCCCGTCAGCTAGGCTGGTTTGACATGGCCTTGCTCTGTGGCCATGAGATGGAAGTGCCCGGCGGTTTGCCCCACGTGGTGCGCGTTTTGATCCATTGGAACACGACCAAAACGGCCAAAGAGATTGTCCACGTTTACCTGCGTGAGGCGAAAGATTTGCGGCCCGACCGGGATAGTCTGCCCCCCATTCGCCCTATTCAACTTGACAATTTGGAGGCGGCCTGCCGTATTTTGGCCAATGCGTAGTTGCAACCCTGCTAAAGGATACCCACATGATGATCGTTATAATGAACCCACAGGCTACCATGCGTGAAAAATCGGCCGTTATCGCCTGGGCCGAAGACAACGGCTGTACCGTCCACCTGTCTGAAGGCAGCGAGCGGGCGGTAATTGGTGTAATTGGCAACGGCCGTCCCCTCCTCCGTGAGCAGGCCGAGATGATGGCCGGCGTGGAACGGGTTGTGCCCGTCCTCAAGCCATTCAAAATTGCCAGCCGCGAATTCCGGGCCGAAGACAGTTCATTTCCGCTGGGCAACCATACCGTCGGTGGTGAAGAACTGATCATAATGGCCGGCCCCTGCTCCGTCGAAAGCCGCAGCCAGATTATCGAAACAGCCCACGCTGTCAAAGAAGCAGGCGCCCACGTCCTGCGCGGCGGCGCCTTTAAGCCCCGCTCCTCCCCCTACTCCTTCCAGGGCCTCGGCGAAGAGGGACTGCAATACATGGCCGAAGCCCGCGAACAAACCGGCCTGCCCTTTGTCACCGAGGTCATGGAACCGGCCCTGGTCCCTCTCATTTGTGAATATGCCGACATTTTGCAGATCGGCGCTCGCAACATGCAAAATTACGCCCTCCTGCACGCCGTGGGCAAATCGCAGCACCCCGTTTTGCTCAAACGGGGCATGAGCAGCACCATTGAGGAATGGCTAATGTGCGCCGAGTACGTTCTCAGCCACGGCAACACGCGCGTCATGATGTGTGAGCGGGGTATTCGCACCTTTGAGACCTACACGCGCAACACCTTCGACATCAACGCTATTGCTGTGGCCAAGCATCTCTCCCACTTGCCGGTCATTGCCGACCCCAGCCACGCCACCGGCAAATGGGAATATGTGGCTGCGGCTTCTAAGGCAGCTATCGCCGCCGGCGCCGACGGCCTGATCATCGAGGTCCATCCTCGCCCCGAGGAGGCCATGTCTGACGGCCCCCAATCGCTAAAACCGGAAAAATTTGCTAAACTGGTACAGGAAATGAAGGCGATTGCGCTGGCTGTGGGGCGTAAGATTGAAGCATAGTGCGTAGTGCGTAGTACGCCTTCCTACGCACTACGCACTACGAAATAGCCGCAATGGACAAACCCACTATCCTGGTTGTAGACGATGAACTGAGTATCCGTACTGTCGTGCGTAGTTATCTGGAGAGTGAGGGGTATGAAGTGCTGGTGTGCGAAAACGGCCGTAATGCCCTTAACCTGATCAAACAGCACCACCCCACCCTGCTCATCCTCGACCTGATGCTGCCCGAAATGGACGGGCTGGAAATTGCCGCTCAGTTACGCCAGAGCGATGATCCCGCCCTGCGCGACATCTACATTCTGATGCTGACCGCTCGCAGCGAAGAAACGGACCGTATCGCCGGCCTGCGCCTGGGGGCCGACGATTATCTGACCAAGCCGTTCAGCCCGCGTGAGCTGGTGGCCCGCGTCCAGGCCATTCTGCGCCGCAGCCGCCAGGCTCCCCGCGACAACCGGTTGCGCTTTACCCACCTGACGATTGACCCCGACAGCCACGAAGCCCGCAGCGGCGACACCCTGCTCGACCTGACCCCCACCGAGTTCAGCGTCCTGCTGGAACTGGCCCAACACGCCGGCCGCGTCCTCTCCCGTGAACAGCTGTTGGATCGCGTCTGGGGTATCGACTACTACGGCACCGAGCGGGTGGTCGATGTCTACGTGGGCCAGGTCCGCCGCAAGCTGGAAGAAGCCACCGGCGAGCCAATCATTCAAACGGTCCGCGGCGTGGGCTATAAATTGGTTGACCCTGAAACGAAATTATGAATTTCTGGCGACAACTCCGCTGGCGCATCGTAGCCACTCACATGGCCGTCGTTTTAGTCGGCGTAACGGCCCTGACCCTGACGGTTGAGGTCATTATCTCGCGCATTGCCCCGGCCGACATTTTGCCCTCACTCTTCGTCCTGGCGGAAACCGGTTCAACCGACGCCCTGGAACAAACCAAAGTGGAGCTGGTCGAAACCTTCCGCAACGCGGTCTGGCGGGCTTTGCTGGTGGCCGCCGGGGGCGCGTCTGTGATGGGGCTGGTGGCCAGTTTTGCGTTAGCCTGGGAGATTTTACGGCCGTTGCGCCAGATCGCCCACACCAGCCAGCGTTTAGCCAGCGGCCACTACCACGAGCGGGTCGAGGTCCCTTCCAGTGACGAGTTGGCCCAGGTGGCTACTAACTTCAACCAGATGGCCCAAACGCTGGAAGAAATTGAGCAGCAGCGGGTAGCCCTCATCGGCAATGTGGCCCACGAATTACGCACTCCCCTGGCCGGACTGGGTGGCTACCTGGAGGGGGTCATGGATGGCGTGGTGGCCAATGAGCCGGAGACGTTTGCCCATATGTACCATGAAGTGCGCCGCATGAGGCGGCTGGTGGATGATCTGCAAATGCTTTCTCGCGTGGAGGCGGGGCAGATTAGTCTGAACGTGAGCCAGTTTGATCTGGTGCCGCTGCTGACCCGGCTGGTCAATCAACTGCAAGCTCAGGCCGAGGGGCAGACGGTGGTGCTGCTGGTAGACGGTAATCGGTATTCAGTAGACAGTAGGCAGAAGGCAGAAGGCAGAAGGCAGATGATGGTAACGGCCGATCCGGACCGGGTGACGCAGGTGGTGCTAAATTTGGTGGGCAATGCGCTGCGGTATACGGATGAAAACGGCCGTATCACCATTGAAACGAGCCGGGCTGACGACAATTTCGTTTTTGTCTCCGTCAGCGACGATGGCCAGGGCATTCCGGCCGAGGCGCTGCCCTACATTTTTGAACGCTTCTACCGCGTAGACCCCTCGCGTGCCCGCAGCAGCGGCGGCAGCGGCATTGGCCTGACCATCACCCGGCACCTCATCTGGGCCATGGGCGGCGACATCTGTGCCCACAGTGGTGGCCACAGTGGTGGCCACAGTAGTGGCCATAGCGACGGGCCGGGTCAGGGAAGTACATTTCGTTTTACCTTGCCGGGAGGATAGGCACAAAATGAGTGCCGGCGGCACGTCAGACTCAAGGCGCGGCGGCCGGTTCTAAAAACTGACCGGCCACCCAGCCTTCAACCTGGTCCTCTGTCTCCACCTGCCACCAGAGAAAATCACTACCTTCCTCAGGACCACCGATCACCAGCAGATAACTGCCCTCATCGACCAGCGTCACCTGTACGTTGCTGGTAGAAGGACCGCCCCGCACCACCAGGCCGGCCCCACCGGTATTCACGACAGTGGCATAAAAGCCAACCGTCACCTCCGGCGGCGCCACAGCGTTATCGGGGGTCGGGATGGGCGTAAAGGTAGGCAGGGGCGTGGGCAGCACAAAATCGGGCGTGACGGAGGGTGTAGGGCTGGGCTGGGCCGTCAGAATAATTAGCTCTGGCTCTGGTACGGCAGCCACTTCGAGCGGCGGCCGGGCCAGCAGGTTGATGACCATCACCGTAGCCAAACCAATGCCAATCAGGGTAACAACCAGACCAACGGCAAACCATTTCCAGGGGACCGGCTCCTGGGGTGGCATGGATGAGGTCCACTGCGTGGTATCTGCGTCGGAATCTTGGGGATGGGGGGGGCGTTTATATCGGGCCATAATCTCTACAAATGATAGCGTTACGTATCTTGAATTTTCGCTGCAACGACCAAAAGCGTCAGGTCGTCAAAAGGGGGTGCGCTTTGGCACCATTGTCTGACATCCTGTACAACGGCCGTAATTATCCCGGCCGCAGCAACAGCAATATTGGCTTGCAGCACCTCTTGCAGGCGCACTATACCATATGGTTCACCAGACGGATTGACTGCATCAGTCGCTCCGTCGCTAAACAAAAGCAGCCGGTCGCCTGGCTGCAACTGAAGCGTATACTCATCCAGATGCAGGCCGGGCATCATGCCCAAAAAGCGGTTGCCGCCGGCGAGAGGTTGGACAGCATGATGGGGACGGGCCAACAACGGCCGTTCATGCCCTGCCCGCACGTAAGTAAATTGACCGCTAGGCCGATGCAACACGCCGTAAACGGCCGTCACAAAAGTGTCATCCGTGGTAGCAATGTCCAGCATCGCTTCATGTACAGCCACCGTCACCGTTGCCGGAGACAGGGCATGGCGTGCCTCCTGCCGAAACAGCGTGCGCGTGACCGCCATGAACAAGGCCGAATGAAACCCCTTGTCGGCTACGTCAGCAATCAAGATACCCACATGCTCGGCATCAATTTCCACGACGTCGTAAAAATCGCCGCCCACCTGCCGCGCCGGCGCCAGATAAGCAGCAAACCCATAGTCAGGATAATCGGGCAGTCTGTCGGGAAGCAAACTGGCCTGTACGGCCGCCGCCAATTCTAATTCCTTCCGCAGTCGCTCCTTTTCCAAAAGCCGCTTCTGCGCCGCTGCCAACTCTCCATTGGCCCGCTCCAGCGCTTCATTCTTTTGCAGCATCTCTTCAATCGTTAGCCGGTCCAGGTTGCGCACGTTGTTCAGAATACTACGGGTCATGGTATAGGCCACACTAGAGTTTTCCTGCACCAGACGGTCAAATACGGCTTCTGTGACTTCCAGCACGGAAACGGGCGTTAGTGCAATGCAAGATGCAATGCGCGGCGTATCGTCAATCAGGCCCATTTCCCCAAAATAGTCACCAACCTGTAGCGTACCTAGCAGCCGTTCCCGGCCATCAGGCAGCACCTGCTGCACGGCCACACGTCCATCGACCAGGATATAGAACGTGTGTTCAATCTCTCCCTGCTGACACAAGACGGTGCCGCTTGGATAGCTGCTGCGTTTAGCTACCTGGCGCAATGTGTCAATGGCCGGCTGGTCCAGGTGCCCACCGAACGTTTCATAAAGGATTGTCGTACAGCCAGTTGTTAGCGTCATGATCCCTGCAGAAAGGCCAGAAATTTCTCTAACGGCCAGGTATTGACAATTAAATCGGTCGTAGCCCAACCGCGTTGGGCTGTGGCAACGCCATAGTGGCGCAGGTCAAACTGCCGGGCGTGATGGGCATCGGTATTGATCGACAGCAGCAAACCCAACTCTACCGCCCGGCGCACGTGGCTGTCACGCAAATCGAGGCGGCGGGGATTGGCGTTTATTTCCAGAATAGTCCTGGTATCGGCCGCAGCCGCAAAAATGCGATCCATGTCCAGGTCTGCGCCCGGTCGGTCGGGCAGCAACCGCCCGGTGGGATGGGCTATCATATCCACGTGCGGATTGGCAATCGCCGGCAACAGCCGTTCGGTAATTTGCTCACGCGGCTGGCTGAGGCTCACGTGCAGGGCAGCAATCACAAAATCGAGTGCCTCCAGTACATAGTCTTCATAATCCAGCGAACCATCCGCCTTGATTTCAACCTCGGCCCCGTGCAGTACCCTAAAATCTGGCCCCATCGCCTCATCGGCTTCGCGGATAGCCAGCGATTGCTGCCACAGCCGCTCTTCGGAGAGGCCGTTGGCAATGCCCAGACTTTCGGAATGGTCGGTAATCACAATATATTGTAACCCATTGGCCTGGGCCGCCCGCGCCATTTCGAGAATACTCATTTTGCCGTCTGACCAGGTGGTGTGCATGTGCAGGTCGCTGATAATTTGCTCTGGCTGAATCAGGTCGGGCAGCCGGCCGGATTGAGCAGCTTCAATTTCACCCCGGTCCTCGCGCAGCGGGGGTGGGATATAGGGCAGGTTGAGGGTGGCGTAAACGGCCGTTTCGTCCGCACATATCATCTCATCCTCACCCTCATAAGGGCCGCCCGCTACCGGCGTAAAGGCATGTTCATTTAAGCTCAGACCCTGCTTCAGCGCCAACTCGCGCAAGCGCACGTTATGATCCTTGCTGCCCGTAAAATAGGAAAGCAGCGTACCCCAACGCTCCGGCGGCAGCACGCGCAGGTCCACCTGCATCCCGCTTAACAAAACCACGCTTGACTTGGTGCTGCCCTGCCCGGAAATAGACTCAACCTGGGGCAGATTGACAAACGTCTCCATGATAGCAGGCGCGGCTTCCGCTTGGGCGGCTACCAGTAGATCAATATCCCCAATGGTTTCCCGCATCCGGCGCAGCGAACCGGCAACGGCCGTTTTCTCCACCCCATTTACCTTAGCCAACTCTGCCAGAATCGACTGCGCCAGCGGCCAGGCCTCACCCAGCAGCGCCCGTTCGTCGCCATGCCGGGTCAGGGCCTCAATGGCCGCCAGAATCTTGGCTTCCGATTTTTCACCCATACCCGACAGCGCACGTAAGCGGCCGGCCTGAGCCGCTTCGGTCAACTCGGCCAGATTGGTAATTCCCAACTCCTCATAAACCTGCTTCACCCGCTTTGGCCCTAGCCCGTCCACCCGCAGCAACTCCAGCAGCGACGGCGGCACCGTCTCCGTCAGGTTCTCATAAAACGACAGCGTCCCTGTCGTCAGCATCTCCTCAATCTTGTTTGCCAGCGTCTTGCCTATACCCGGAATCTCCAGCAAACCGTCCTCAGCATAAATCTGATTGAGGTCACGACCCAGGTCATCAATGCTATCGGCCGCGCGGCGATAAGCCATGATGCGATGAAATTGATCACCACGAATAGACAACAAATCTGCAATATTCCGAAACAGGGTAGCCACTTCACGATTTTTCATTACCCCATTATAACGCCTATGTAACGTCACAACCATTTCTGGGATGGATGGGGCTGACGCAGAAAGCTGTTACGCCACCAGTTGTCAAAAGAAAAATCCATGCTACTATATTTACCAGGTTGATTGACTGGATGCCGTTGTGAAGGCCGCACAATCCCAATCAAGTCGATAACCTAAACCTATTAACCCGGAAGTTGAATAGAAAGAAGGAGAGACACATGAAGAAGAGATTTTATGTCCTGTTGATGCTGCTCCTAACAGCCGGTCTCGTTTTGGTCGCCTGTGGTGGTGAGGCGACCCCCGAAGAACCGGCCGCACCTGTAGTAGAGCAACCTGTTGATGAGCCAGCCGAAGTTCCAGTTGATGAGCCGGCTGAGGAACCAGTGGCCGATGACAAAACATTGACCATCGCCAGCGGTACCGATGTGGAAAACATGAATATCCACCTCGTCACTTCATCCCCCTCGTACACCGTGCTGGAGCACATTTACGAAACCTTGTTTTACATGAACCCTGAAGGTGAGTTAGAACCACTGCTGGCCGAAAGCATGGAAGCCAATGATGAAGGCAACTTCGTCATTACGTTGCGCCAGGGTATCGAGTTCACCGATGGCACGCCCTTCAATGCTGACGCTGTTAAAGCTAACCTTGATTGGGTACTGGATACCGACAATGCAGCCCCCTTCCGCTTCCTGATCAGCCAGATCGAGGAAGTCATCGTGGTAGATGAGTTCACGGTCGAAATCGCTCTCGCCAGCGACTTTGCCCCCCTGCCGGCCCATTTGTCCCACGGCGCGCTGGCTATGGTCAGCCCCGCTGCCCTGGAGCAAGGTGCCGACTTCCTGGCCGCCAATGCCATTGGCACCGGCCCCTACATGCTGGAAAACTGGCAGCGTGACAACGCCGTCACCCTGGTCCGCAACCCCAACTACTGGGGTGATGCTCCGGCTATCGGCACCGTTATCTTCAAGGTAGTTCAGGAAGATAGCGCCCGCATGATCGAAGTGGAAGCCGGCACGGCCGATGTGGCTGTTCGCGTACCCCCGGCCGAGGCTGAGCGCCTGGCTGCCAACCCCAATGTAGAGATCGTGACCACGCCCGGTCTGCGTACCATCTACATTTTCTTCAATGTTACCCAAGAGCCGTTTACTGACGCACGTGTCCGTCAGGCTGTTAACTACGCTGTTGACGTCCAGTCCATCGTAGACAACCTGTTCGACGGCGCGGCCATCGTCAGCCAGGCACCCTTCGCCTCCCCCATCTTTGGTTATTCCGAGCAGCCGGCCTATGCTCGTGACCTGGAGCGGGCACGCGACCTGCTGGAAGAAGCGGGCATCGAAGAAGGCACTACCGTCACCCTGTACCATCCTACCTCTCGCTATATCCAGGATGCCCTGGTAGCCGATGCGGTGCGGGCGCAGTTGCGTGAGGTCGGTCTAAATGTACAACTGCAAACGCTGGAATGGACACAGTATGTCCCCCACGTGCGTCGTGAAGAAGCTGACAACGACATTCAGTTTGCTATGCTGGGCTGGGGTACGCCAACTATGGATGCCGACTATGCCCTTTACGCGCTGTTCCACTCTTCGGAGGTACCGCCCGGCTTCAACGGTGCTTTCTACCGCAACGATGAGGTAGACCGCCTGCTGGATGGTGCCCGCACCACCACGGACCTGGCTATGCGTGAGCAGATGTATGCCGAGGCGATTGAGATTATCTGGAATGACGCGCCCTGGCTGTTCCTTTACAGTGAAGTGCAGTTAACGGCCGTTCGCAGCGATGTCAGTGGCGTTCTGGTTCACCCCAA